>NZ_CAXTBM010000133.1:0-3848 GCF_964242765.1 uncultured Hymenobacter sp. | reverse complement strand
CTTTTCCAGCGTGTCGGGGTATAAGAAGCTCGTGAATAGCTGCTTGCCCACAAATACATCAATCTGCTTACCAGTGGCGTTTTTAGCTACCCGAACCAGCTCTGGCTTTTGGGCGGCGGCCTGCCACGAGCAGGCCAGGAGCAGCACCGCAGTGCTGCCCCAGGACAAAGGAAAATAGCGCATCGTATGGTATCGTAATCACTTAAGCGACAAAGGTTTTACCGCCTACCAGTACTTCCTGGGTTTTCTCGTCGAAGGTGGCTTTCTGGCCGGTGTGCACCGCCGCGTTGGTCATGATGGTGGCAATGGAGTGGCTATAGCCGGCCTCAACGGGTGCGTTGGGTTGCTTGCGACTGCGCACGCACTCCATCCAGTTGCGCACATGGTTGGAAGTCAGCTTATCGCCGCCCGTGTTGGCGGAGGCAATGACGGGCTCCGGCGCCGACAAACTAGCGGAAGCCAGTAGATTGGCGGACATTTTCATGGCATCCGCCATTTTTTGGCTGAGGCCACCAGTCGGCGAAATAGTGTTGGTGTTCAGGTTGAGCTCGCCCCCGTTGGAGTAGTAGATTTCGGTGGGCTTTTCGTCGCCGTTGTGCATTCGAGAGCCGAACGTCACCTGGAAGCCTTTGGCCATATCATTCGTTGGGCCATAGTCGAACACGGCCGTAATGGTGTCCCAATTGCGGCGGCCGTCTTTCCACATGTAAATACCGCCGTTGGCCACCACGCTGCGCGGGTGCTGCAAGCCAGTAAACCAGTGTACAGTATCAATCTGGTGGCTCATCCACTGACCGGGCAAGCCCGACGAATACGGCCAGAACAAGCGGAACTCCAGGTACTTGCGCGCATCAAACGCCTCGGTGGGCCGGTTCATCAAGTAGCGCTTCCAATCCGTATCGGATTCCTTAAGCTGCGGAATCAAATCGGGGCGGCGCCAGCGGCCGGGCTGGTTGACGTTCCAGGTTAGCTCCACCATGGTGATAGGGCCAAACTTGCCGGATTTGATGAATTCTTCGGCCGCGTGGTAGTTGGAGCCGCTGCGCCGCTGCGAGCCGATTTGTACAATCTGCTTGGAACCCTTGATGGCTTTCAGCGCTGCCCGGTTGTCTTCCATGGTTTCAGCAAACGGCTTTTCCACGTAGGCGTCGCAGCCGGCTTTTACGGCCTCAATGGCGTGCAGCGCGTGTTGGAAGTCGGCGGTGCTGATGAACACGGCGTCCACTAGCTTCTTGTCGTACATCTCCTCGTTGTTGCGGCAAGCCACTACGTCGTGCTGCATTTTCTCTTTCCAGGTGGCGGCGCCTTCTTCCCGGCGCTTTTTCCAGATGTCGGACACGGCCACCACGTCGAAGTTCAACTCCTTGTAGTGACTCATGAAACACGGGATGTGCGAGCTTCTGTGGCGGTCGGAGAAGCCCACCACCCCGACACGCACCCGGTCGTTGGCGCCAATAATGCGCTTGTAGCTGCTGGCCGACCAGGAAACTTGCGAGAACATCACCCCGGCGCTAGCCAAGGCGGTTGTTTTAAGAAAATCACGACGTTGATAAGACATGAGAAAGGAAGGTTGAAGGTGGTGAGGAAGGCGATTAATTATTTCAACTCTTTGATTTTGATGCTCCGAAACGAGACGTTATTGCCGTGGTCCTGCAACAGTAAATGGCCCGCAGGAGCTTCTCCGAAGTTCGGCCAGATCTTGTGCTTGCTCATAGCCACCAAGTCTCTGAATTCCTTGGAGCCCCGCGTGTACTCCAGCACTTTGGCGCCGTTCAAATAATGCTCCACCCGGTTGTCGGGGTAGACCACCACGCGCCCCACGTTCCACTCCCCAATTTTGTGGATGAAGCGCGGGTTCTTGTCGGCTTTTTTGAGGTCGTAGAGCGAGGCCAGGGTGCGGTTACCTTCGCGCCCGAGCTTGGCATCGGGGTGCAGTTCGTCGTCGAGGACTTGGTACTCCAGGCCGATAGCCGACCCCTCGCTTTTCTCGGCCAACGTCACGAAGTATTTCAGGCCGCTGTTGGCGCCCGGCGTCAGCTTGAAATCGAACGATAAGTCGAAGGCTTTGAACTGGGCAGTGGTAACGATGTCGCCGCCGTTGGTGGCTTCTTTGCCCTCCGAGGGCAGCACGCTCATCGTGCCATCGTTCACTTGCCAGCCTTTGGTGGGGAAGGCGGTACCCTTGGCGCTGCGCCAGCCCGTAGAGGATTTGCCGTCAAACAACAACTTCCAGCCGTGCTCTTTTTCGTAGGGCGTGAGCATGTTGGGCATGAAGTTGACCACGTAGATATCCGTGGGGAAGGCACTCGGCTTGAGGTCGGTGGTCTTGATCTTGATGTTCTTGAAGTAGACCTTTTTGCCTTCCTGCTCTTTGGTGGTGATGCCGTGCACCTGCAAGCCAATAAAGCCGTTGGCGTCCACTGGGTCCACCACGTAGGCCACCGGCGTGCCGTTTAGCCAGGTTTTCATCTCGTTGCCGATGCACTCCACTTTCATATGGTTGTACTGCCCGACTTTGAACAGCGGCTTGGCTTTGGGATTCAAATCCAGCGGGTAGAGCCACTGCCGACGCGCCTCGTCGTACACGCCACCCGACCAGCTTCGCTCGGAAGGGTCAATTTCCACCTGCCGGCCGTAGACTTTGTTTTCGAAACCGGGGGTGTTGAAATGGCTGCGTGTCTGCACGCCCGAGTTGCTGACGTTGCTTTCCAGCATGATGTCCAGTTCCAGCTGAAAGTCACCGTATTCTTTCTCGGTGACCAGAAACGTGTTGCCAGAATTCATAACCGTCGTCCCGACGATGACGCCGTTTTCCACCTTGTAGTCGGCCGTACCGGCCACACGCTTCCACCCGGTCAGGGTTTTACCGTCGAATAGGTTTTGCCAAGTATCGGCGGCTTTGGTAGGGGAAGCAATGGGAGCGGAGGCTGGGCCGGGAGCAACGAACGTTAACGCCGTCCATGCGGCTCCGAGGGTTACAGCTGTGATTTTTTCTAACATATTGGCTTCAAGAAGGTGAGTGCACAAGTGCTTGCGCTGCTATCAGCAGCGCAAGCACGCTAGTAGCCCGGATTTTGGGGAAAGGAAGAAATACCACCCGCCGTGCGGTCAATCTGGTCTTGCGGGATAGGACGCAACTCGTGTTTACCGGCTACAATGGCTTGCGCGTCTGGATTGTGGCGCTTGACACGCTCAACTAGCACGCCCCACCGCTTTAGGTCGAACCAGCGGAACATCTCGCCCTGAAGCTCCCGCTCTCGCTCTTCCATGATAAAGTCCATGGTCAGTTGGCCGGCCGTGATTTCCATGGCGGTTTCCTTACCGGCGAAAGCCGCCCGCCGGCGCACCGCGTTGATAAAGGGCAGCGCGTCGGCGGGCTTGCCGCTTTTCAGCAGGGCCTCTGCGGCAATCAGGTGGGTTTCAGCCAACCGGAACATCAGGAAATCACGGCTGCCAGGCTGGTACTGCAAGTCGGGCCGGAGCGGGTCTAGAAATTTGGTGAGAGTCGGGAACAAGTTGGGCCGGTACAAGCTCGGCACGAGCACTTGGTAGGGCTTGCGGGCCCGCTGCGCTGGCGTCCATTCCACGCCCGGCAAATAGATGGCCGTGTCGCCGGCTTTCAGCGTAACGGACGGTTTCGACGTGTCGAACAGGTTGGTGAACGTGCCGGGGTTGTTGCAGATGTACACCGTTCGGTAGCTCTTCTGGTAGCGCGAGTCGTTGATGCGGTCCTTGAACACCGTTTCCAGCATGTAGGAGGTAGGCCGGAAGCGCCGGAAGGGACGCCCAATAGTGAAGTCGCGCCGCATACAGGCTTGGGCGTCATATTACATCACGTAGTACAGGTG
>NZ_CAXTBM010000132.1:0-4244 GCF_964242765.1 uncultured Hymenobacter sp. | reverse complement strand
CGCGGGCACCAAGCGCACCTACAAGGGCTGGGTCCAGATCACCCGTTAACCTGCTTGAGCCTCACTTAAAGCGCTTGTTACAAAGCCCGCTGCCTTCTGGTAGCGGGCTTTTTTATTCCTACTATCTTGCCGCCCCATCTTTTTCCTCCGTTTCTCTCCTTATGAAAGCAGTTGTTTTTCCGGGCCAAGGTAGCCAGTTCAGCGGCATGGGTCGTGACCTGTATGAGCAGTATCCTGAGGCAGAACGCCTAATGGATCAAGCCAATGAAATCCTCGGTTTCCGACTTACCGATGTTATGTTCCACGGCTCCGAAGAGGATCTGCGCCGTACTGATGTCACGCAGCCGGCCATCTTCCTGCACTCCGTAGCGCTGGCTGCCGTATTGCCCAACCTTAATCCTGATATGGTAGCCGGTCATTCGCTGGGCGAATTTTCGGCCCTGGTAGCCGCCAAGGTGTTGCAGTTCGAAGATGCGCTGCGTTTGGTTGCCAAGCGGGCCCAAGCTATGCAAGTGGCCTGCCAAGAGCAGCCTGGAACTATGGCCGCCATTTTGGCTCTTGATGACGATACCACGACTCGCATCTGCCAGGAAATAACGGAGACCGGCAATATAGTGGTAGCTGCCAACTTCAACTGCCCTGGTCAACTCGTGGTATCGGGTTCCCAGCGTGGCATAGAACTGGCATGCGAGCAATTGAAAGCTGCGGGCGCCAAGCGTGCTCTTCCGCTTCCGGTAGGAGGAGCCTTCCATTCGCCCTTGATGCAGTCGGCGGAAGCCGCTTTAGCTGAGGCCATTGCGAAAACCAGCTTCTCCGCCGGTACCTGCCCCGTATACCAAAACGTGGATGCCACCCCGCACCGTGACCCCGACGAGATTCGGGAAAACTTGGTGCGCCAACTCACCGCTCCCGTCCGCTGGACGCAGAGTGTGCAGCGCATGGCGCAGGATGGTGCCACAGAGTTTGTGGAGTGCGGCCCTGGCAAAGTATTGCAGGGCTTGGTCAAGAAAATCGCGCCGGAGGTAACGGCAAGCTCGGCAGCAATATAAGTAATTGAGGTAAGTACCAAGGCCCCGTGGATGACTCCACGCGGCCTTGGTACTTATTTGTTGTTTGCTGATAACCAAGCAAATCTACGCTTAACTGTGGCGCTTCTATGAATAGCCCAGTAGCGAAAAATGTAGAAGGCAGACTCCTGATAACTCGGAAGATTGTTTCAGTTAGGCTCGTTTATCACGGAGACAAAACAACTGCTACTAGGTAATAATGACCACAAGAGAACCTTACTTTTTAACCCTCAGTACGGCCAGCTCATCCGGGCACGCTAGCAGCAACTCCGCTATTGTCTGGCGGAGTACTGGGTGCATAAGCTCAGCAGCAATTTCCGCTAGCGGCACCAGCGCGAAACGGCGCTCCGGCAGGCGTGGATGCGGCACGGTGAGGCGGGGCGTATCGAGTATAAGGTGGTCATAGAAGAGAATGTCTACGTCGAGGGTGCGGGCGCCCCAACGGATTTGCCGTTCGCGGCCAGCTACTTGCTCGATTTGCAAGCAAACATCCAGCAGTGTCTCCGGTGAAAGTGACGTACGCAAGCAGACCGCTTGGTTAAGGAAAGCTGGCTGATCTTCTAAACCCCAAGCAGCCGTTTCATACAGCCCCGACGTCGCCTCCACGGTGCCGGCTGTAGCTGACAACTGCTGCACCGCCTCGTAGAGAATGGCCGTTCGGTCGCCAAGGTTGGAGCCGAGTAAAAGGTAAGAAACAGCCATGAACCTAAGCAGCGGGAGTAACTGAAATCAAAGAAGTCAACCAAGAAATTATTCGAAAATTGGTTGGAATCGTGAAGGTAATAAGGATAGTAGCGTTTGCGGAGCTGGAAGAATAGGCAAGAACCGCCAATCATCTTCCAAGCTCTAATACTTTAAAGCACCCGCTGCAAAAACTTTACAGTGGCGTCGGCGGCTTGTTGCGCATCAACAGGCAACTCTTCAGAGGTCCATGGGTGGGCGCCACCGAAGTTGTGTGTCACGTTGGGGAGAACGAGCAGCTCGGCATCGGGTTTCCAGCTTTTTAGCTCGTGGGCGCGCTGTACGGGTACAGTTTCGTCCTGGTCGCCGTGCAAAACAAGCAAGGGCTTGTGCAGCTTGCGGCGCACAATGTGCGAGATATCCAGGCGCAGGCGGTTGGCATGATAGTCTTCCACGATCTGGTAATAGAGGGGTAATTGCTGCTTGGTGCGGCTATTCTCGACGTGGTAGACGCCCCGCTGTTGCCATTGTTGCATGAGTTCCTCGGTCCAGCCAGGGTTGATGTTGTTGATGGCGGCCCACGTCGCTACGGCCCGAACGCGCGAATCCTCGGCAGCTTTTAGAAGCACCAAGCCGCCGCCGCGGCTGTGACCTAGTAGGGCCAGGCGCGTCAGGTCGGTTTCGGTGGCCGGAATACCAGAGGTGGCGGGTTGTTCCAGGCAATCGAGTAGCACGCCAATGTCGTCGAGTTCCAGCGAAAAGTTGTTTCGGCCGAAAGCTTCGAGGTCTTCCAAGTCCCCGGTGCCACCTACCACCAGGCCGTTGTGCGAAAGATTCAGCTTTACAAACACAAAGCCTTGCTGCGCAAAATAATCGGCTAACAGGTTGAAGTGGCCCCAATCCTTGAAGCCTTTGAAGCCGTGCACGAACACTACTACGGGCTTGGGCTGTCCGTCGGGCACGTAGCGGGCGTCGGCAGTGAAAGGCCGGCTATGATGGGGGCTCGTGAGTTGAAAATCGAGGCGGATAGGTGACGTAGGCATAAAGGCGAAGATAGACGGTGGAAGGATGAGAGGGAAGATAGGATGTTTGCCGTCCGCAGACGGGGGCAACAATGCAGAGCCCCTCGTTTGGCCACCTCACTATTTCACCATTTTCCCCGTATCATTGCAGCGCCCAAAACCGCTGCATGAACGTTACGCTGGACCAAATACAGGCGCCAATTGCCACTGAGATGGCGGAATTTGAACAAAAATTCCGGGCGTCCATGCAAACCAAGGTGTTGCTCCTCGATAAAATCATGGGCTACATCGTGAAGCGCAAGGGCAAGCAGATTCGACCTATGTTCGTGTTTTTCACGGCCAAAATCAGCGGGGGCGACCCACTGCCCGAAGCTACCTACCGCGGGGCGGCGCTTATCGAACTGCTGCACACCGCCACGCTCGTGCACGACGATGTGGTAGACGAAAGCAACTACCGGCGCGGCTTCTTCTCCATCAACGCCCTCTGGAAAAACAAGATTGCCGTCTTGGTCGGGGATTATCTGCTCAGCAAAGGCCTGTTGCTTAGTCTCGAAAACGACGATTACGCCTTGCTCAAACTGGTAAGCAACGCGGTACGCGAACTAAGCGAAGGCGAACTGCTTCAAATCGAGAAAGCCCGCCGCCTCGACATCACCGAGGACGTGTACTTCGACATCATTCGCCAGAAAACAGCTTCCCTCATTGCTTCCTGTTGCGCTGTCGGGGCGGCTTCAGCCGGGGCCGACGTGGAAACCATTGAACGCGCGCGGCTATTCGGGGAAAAAGTTGGTATGGCTTTTCAAATCAAAGATGACCTCTTTGACTTTGGCACGGCCGAAATCGGCAAGCCATTGGGCATCGACATCAAAGAGAAAAAGATGACCCTGCCGCTCATCTATTCGCTACAGCAAGCCGATTGGCTTACCAAACGCCGTGTTATCTATAACGTTAAGAACAACGATGGGCGCAAAGACCGGGTGCAAGCAGTAATTGAGTTCGTGAAAAAAACAGGCGGGCTCGAATACGCCATTAGCGTGATGGAAAAATACCGTGACGAAGCCCTAACTATCCTCCGCACGTTTCCCGCTTCGCCTTCCCGATTCTCCTTGGAGCAGCTAATAAACTACACCATAGAGCGGGAAAAGTAAACGTGCTGTCGTTGTAAGGACGCCGAATAGAGCAATCCTTCCTCTATTACGCCGACCATAAAAATGCAACAAGCCCTTACTACCGCACTGGTAGTAAGGGCTTGTTTATGGGTAGGTTAATCTTCGAGAGCAAGAATTTCCCGTTCCTTGCAACGACAACTACTGGGCTATCTGATACTCCACGCTGTCGGGTGCCACTTCAGATACTTCGAACGTGACGCCGTCGAAGGTGCTTTTGACGGTGATTTCGTGAATCATGTCGCAGCCAGGGCACTTAATTTCTTCTGTCTCGAACTGCCCATCGTCTTCCGTAGAATTGGCCAGGT
>NZ_CAXTBM010000131.1:0-4278 GCF_964242765.1 uncultured Hymenobacter sp. | reverse complement strand
GTTCAACTTTGTGGGCACGTTCGACCCGTTTAAGCGCCTGACCATCGACGCGCGGGCCAACTACATTCTGGAGCAAGCCAAGAACCGGCCCATTCTGTCGGATGGCGCCGGCAACGCCAACTTCAACGTGGCCTTTTTGCCCACCAGCCTGGACGTGCGCACGCTGCGGCCGGGGACGAGGGCGGACGGCAGCGAGCTGACCTTCAACACGGGCAACGTCTACAACACCAACCCTTATTTCGCGGCCAATAACTTCATCAATAACACCACGCGGGAGCGTCTGCTCTCGTCGGTGTCGGCGCGCTACACCCTCGACAACGGTTTGTTTTTTCAGGGCCGGGTTGGGCGCGACGCCTATTCGGACCGCATCACCAACGTAGTGCCCTCGGGTACGGCCTACCGCCTGCTGGGCAGCATCACCGAAATAACTTCCCGGTTTACGGACCTCAACGCCGACGGGCTAGCGGGTAAGACCTTTACGGTCGGTGAGGCTTTCAGCTTCACGCCCAACGTGGGCGCCAGCTACCGCCGCACCAAGCAAGAAGGCTTCTCGAATTCAGGCAACGACTTCGCCATTTTCGGCATCAATACCCTCGGCAACGCCAAAGTCCGGACAGTAACACCCATCTTCAGCGACCAAGAAGTGCAGTCGGTGTACGGCTCCGTGGATTTGTCGTACCGCGAGTTCCTGTTCTTGACGGCTACCCTCCGGCGCGACTGGTTTTCGACGTTGGCCACGCCCGGCGTCGACAACAGCCTGGGCATTACTTATCCGGGGGTAAGCGGCTCGTTTGTGTTTTCCGAGTTGTGGAAACCCACGTTTTTGTCGTTCGGTAAACTCCGGGCGGGCTACTCGAAAGTGGGGCAGGCCACCACTCCCTACCAAACCCAGCTGAGTTACGCGCTTTCGTCGTCGACGCTGCTGGGCGTGCCCTTCGGCAACCCCGACAACGCCAACATCCCGAACCGGGGCTTGCTGGCGTCGGAAGCTTCGGAAATTGAAGTGGGCACCGAACTGGGCTTTGTTGATAGCCGCGTGCGTCTGGATCTGACCTTCTACAAGAAGAAATCGACCAACGAAATTGTGAATGCGCCTTCCTCTATCACCTCCGGCTACACGGGCGCCGTGCTCAACGCGGGCGAGCTGGAAAACAAAGGCGTGGAAATGCTGCTGACGGTGATGCCCGTGAAAACCGCCGACTTCACCTGGACGTCGTCCTTCAATGCCGCCTACAACAAAAGCACCGTCATCTCGCTGGCGGCCGGCCAAACGCAGTCGGTGTACGCTACGTCGCGTTCGGGCGTGGGCTTTGTGGGGCAGCTCGTGGATAAGCCCTTTGGGCAGGTGCTGGCTTACGACTACAGATACAGCGCCGACGGTAGCGTTGTGCTGACCACCAACGGCATCCCGGCGCGCGGCAACTTAACGGCATTCGGCACCGCCTTCCACCCCTGGACCGGGGGCTGGAGCAACGACTTCACCTACAAACGCTTCAATTTGGGCGTGCTGATTGACGGCAAGTTCGGCGCCAAGATTTTCTCGGCCACCGATTACTACGCCACCATATTTGGTTTGCGCAAAGAAACGCTGGTGAACCGGGAAGGCACGTTCGGCCCCGATAATAACGTGGATGCCGCCACGTATTACGGCACGTTGGCCAACAACGTGTCCAAGGACTTTGTGCAGGATGCCAGCTTTATCAAGCTGCGGCAGGTGACGCTGGGCTACTCGTTCCCGAGCGCGCTATTCAACAACAAAGTGCAGCGGCTGACGCTGAGTTTGGTGGCCCGGAACCTGTTTTTTATCCGGCGGCTGACGGACAACATCGACCCGGAGGGAAGCTACAACGCCTTCTCGCAGGGCCTGGAATTGGGGGGCGTGCCGCCGTCCCGGACGCTGGGACTCAACCTGAGCGCCAAATTCTAGGGCTCGTGCTTGATTATCCGGTTCACTTCAACGACTACTTTCTCCATGAAAAGCATATTTCCAAAATATTCCGTGCTAGCCAGCGCCGCCCTGTTGCTGGCCAGTGGCTGCACCGACAACTTCGAAGACGTCAACACCAATCCGGCCACGTATACCCAGAGCTCGTTTGATGCCAACTACCTGCTCACCCAGTCGCAGCTCACGTACACGGGCAGCACGGACTTTGCGTTCGAAACCTGGCGCGGCAACCTGATTCACTGCTCCGGCTTCGTGCAGGGCATGGCCACGGTAATCAGCTACTGGGCCGGCGACAAATACCTGCTCAACGAAGGATACACGTCCGCCTACTGGGATAGAAGCTACAGCGAGCAAGTGAAGTCGGTAACTGACCTGGTGGCCCTAACCGAAGGCAAGGCCCAGTACAAAAACCTCCACCAGATTGCGCGCATCATGCGGGCCTTGATTATGGAACGGATTACCGACCTCTACGGCGACGTACCGTACCTCGAAGCGGGCCAGGGCTATTATAAGGGCATTATCACGCCCACATACGACAAGCAGGAAGCCATTTATGCCGACTTGCTGAAGGAAGTGAGCGAGGCTACCGCGGCCCTCGACCCGGCGGCCGACATCTCGGCCAACGATGTGTTTTACAAAGGCAACATCGAGCAGTGGCAGCGCTTCGGCAACACCTTGATTTTGCGCATGGCGATGCGCCTAACCAAGGTGAACGACGCTACCGCCAAAGCATACGCCACCCAGGTGCAAGGCAAAACCATGCTCAGCAACGCCGACAACGCCTTTGTGCTGCACGACATTGTGGGCGGGCGCACCACCCAGAACCGCAACAGCCAGGTGCTGGTCGGCGACGGGGGCCAGGAGCACTACTACGTGAAGTGGTCGAAGACTTTCATTGATTATTTGAAAACCAACAACGACCCGCGCCTTTCACGAATTGCCGTCACGCGGCTCTACCTGTCTGACGCCAACAAAATCCAGAACCCGGCGGCCCTATCGACGGCAGCGGTGCAAAAGGGCTTGCCCAACGGCCGGGACCTAAGCGGCCGGGCCGCCTATGATGTATCCACTGAGCCGAACTACACCAACTTCCCCGACTACTCCTCGCCCAACCCCGGCATGATCAAGCGCAACGGCCCCACGTTCGTGCTGACCTACGCCGAGTCGGAGCTGTTGCTAGCGGAGGCCGCGCAGCGTTGGGGCTTGGGCAGCGCCACCGCGCACTACAACGCGGGCGTAACGGCCGCCATGACTTACCTCAGCCAGTACGATGCCACGATGGCCATACCGGCGGCCGAGGCCAGCACCTATCTCGCCGCCAACCCCTACAACGCCGGCAACGGGCTGCAACTGATTAACACGCAGTACTGGGCGCATACCAACACCATGCTGGACTTCTACGAATCGTGGGCCAACTGGCGCCGCAGTGGCTACCCCGTGCTCACGCCAGTTGTGTACCCTAACAACGCAACCAACGGGCAGATTCCGCGCCGCTTTACGTACCCGATTTCGGAGATTACATCCAACCCGAACAACTACAGAACGGCCAGCGCGGCGGTAACGGGCGGCGACAACTTAACCGGCCGGGTATGGTGGGACAAATAGATTACCTTCTTTCCAGTTGAAAGTAAAAGAAGCTTCACTGCCAGGTGGTGGAAGCTTCTTTTACTTTTAAGCTATGGGGAGGGGAGAGAAAGCTGTTTTCGCTGCCACGCTGACGGTTGCCTTTCTCCTTTTTTTACGCTGCTTCCTTCAATTTCAAGTATAGCCCTGCATGCTCTTCCACTTTACCTTGAAAGCCCGGCTGTGCGGGCTACTTACTGCTGGCCTGCTAACAAGCCAGTTGGCGCTAGCCCAATTATCGGAAATACCCGCGCAAACCCTGGGGCTGGTACCCCTGCCGCGGGAGGTGAAAGCCTACGCCGCTACTTATGCGCTGCCCCAGAAAATAAGTATCTACGCCGTTAGCCCGGCCGAACGCAACGTGGCCACGCTGCTGCAAGGCATGCTGACCCCGCTGGGCAAAACCGTTACGCTCACTACCAACCGCCAAGCGGCGCAAATCACCCTCGCCACGGCCGCAACCACCAGCCCTGAGGCCTACCAGTTGGTGGTCGATAAAGCCGGAATCCGCATTACGGCGGCGGGAGGACCGGGGCTATTCTACGGCAGCCAAACGTTGATGCAACTGCTGCCCGCCCGGCCCGCGGCCACGGCCAAGGTGCCCTACGTGCGCATCCAGGACCAGCCGGCTTTCGCGTGGCGGGGCGGAATGCTCGACGAGTGCCGCCACTTTTTACCGGTGAGCTTCGTGAAAAAGTACATCGACTTTC
>NZ_CAXTBM010000130.1:0-4457 GCF_964242765.1 uncultured Hymenobacter sp. | reverse complement strand
AAGTAGCAGCCGGTTCATGCTGGGCACGTACAGCTGGCCTTTTACGTCGGTGGGGTAGTTGAGCTTCACTTTGGGCCACATATTGAGCCGGATAGCTTCAGCTACCAGCGTAAACGAGCCCGTAATAAGCGCCTGCGAAGCAATGATGGCCGCAATGGTAGCAATGCCAATACCGATGAGCAGAAACCACTCCGGCATCAATTCATAAAATGGGTTGCGCTTGTTGAGCAACTCGCCCTGGTGACTCAGCAGCCAAGCGCCTTGGCCCATGTAGTTGAGCAGCAGCGTGGTCTTCACGAATATCCAACTAATACGAATGTTGCCTTTGCCGCAGTGCCCCAAGTCAGAGTACAGCGCCTCGGCTCCGGTGGTACACAGGAATACGGCCCCGAGCAACCAGAAGCCGCCGGGGTAGTTTACCAGCAAATCGTAGGCGTAATAGGGATTGAAGGCTTTCAGGATGGCGGGCTGCTGGATAATCCAGGAAACTCCCAGTATCCCGAGCATCGAAAACCAAACCAGCATAATCGGCCCGAACGCCTTGCCCACAATCTGGGTGCCGAAGCTTTGGAGCAGAAACAACCCGAGCAGGATGCCAATCACAATGGGCACCGTCGGGATACTGGGGTACACGGCTTCCAGTCCTTCAATAGCCGAAGAAACCGAAATCGGCGGCGTAATCACGCCGTCGGCCAGTAGAGCCGACCCGCCGATGATGGCCGGAATAGTAAGCCAGCCCGCTCGCCGCCGAACCAAGGCGTAGAGTGAGAAAATGCCACCCTCGCCGTTGTTATCGGCATTAAGCGTGAGCAGGACGTACTTGATGGTAGTTTGGAGCGTTAGCGTCCAAATGACGCAGGAGATGCCCCCGTACACAAGACGGGGGTTGATTTGCTCCGGCACAATAGCCTTCATTACGTAGAGCGGCGACGTGCCGATATCCCCGTAAATGATGCCGAGGGCAATAAGCAAGCCCGCCGTTGAAATAGCGGTGTGCTGGTGTTTGGCGTCCATGTGTGGCGGAAAGAAAATAAAAGAGCTACCTGCAAACTGTTTGTAAAGCGCCCAAAGGTAGCGGGCAGCACTCAAACCAGAAGCTCGGCTCTTGCGAAAGGAAAATAGTTGCCTGGGCCAAGGTATTAACCTATTCCCGTAGGAGTCTCCGGGCCAGAGAATGCGGAAGGGTCCGCGAATAGCGCCGCCGTAGCTGCCTGGGCCGCTTCGTGATGACGCTGCCGAATGCGGCGGTTTGCCTCGGTCGCGAGCTTCTGCCACGGCAGAAGCTCACCGGGCAGCGCAAAATGAGTGGCCTCACGCCCAAGCCGGTGCAGGCGCACGCGGTTGGTGCCCCGCTGTCCGATAGCCAGCAACAAAGCGCCCACCATAATGCCCAACGCCGCCGGCATAGTCCGTAGCCAATTCTGTAGAAAACCCAACAGGAAGCCCGCCAGCGTGAAACCGCCAAGCAACAGCCACAGCAACCAGCGCACTCGCTGCACAGCCACAGCTTCCAGTTCCCACCACCCAAACGACTGCCCATTGATTTGCAACTGGTCGTTGGTTAATACCACGCGCCCGTCGGCGCTGCGTACCTCTGCAAACTGCAAAGGGTCGGGCAGAGGAAAAGCCGGGGCAGTGGTTGGTACCGCCTCAGCGAGAGGCGCCGAGGGCACTAAGGGGCCGCCGGTCGACTCAGTTGATTCCAATAACTTCCCTTCCGCAGGAGGAGCGGGCCGGGAGGTTGCATCATGAAAACCAGGCGTAGAATCTGTCATACGTGAAAAAGCCCCGCCAGCCGTAGTCGTCCATACCCAGCGAGGGGAAGTGGAAAAGGATACGATTGGCGGGACTTTCAAAATCACTTAGTTGTTTACTTTCAGCAGCTCCACGTCGAAAATAAGCGCCGTATCGGGACCGATGTCGCGGCCCGCGCCGCGCTTTCCGTAGGCAAGTTCCGAAGGGATGTAGAGGCGCCACTTCGAGCCTTCAGGCATCAGCTGCAATGCTTCTGTCCAGCCGGCAATAACGCCGTTGACGGGGAAGGTAGCCGGCTGGCCGCGCTGGTAGCTGCTATCAAACACGTTGCCGTTGATAAGAGTGCCGTGGTAGTGCGTCGTGACGGAGCTGCTGAGGGTAGGCTTTTTGCCGGTGCCCTCCGTCAGTACTTCGAATTGCAGGCCGCTTGGTAGGGTAGTCACCCCCGCCCGATTCTTGTTTTCGCCTAGGAAGGCCTGGCCTTCTTCTTTACTGTTGCCCATGGAAGTGGAAGTTTGGTTGTCGTCATCGTCTTCTTCTGCGCCGCCCATCTGCTGCTGTAGCTGTTGCATAGCCGCCTGCATCTGCTCCTGGGTGAGGCGGCTAGGCTCGCCACTTAAGCCCTCTTTCATGCTAGCGGCCAGTACGTCCACGTCCAGATCGAGCCCTTGCTGGGCGAAGTTGCGGGCCAAGTCGCGCCCGATGATGTAACTGATCTGGTCTTTGAGACTGCTCAGATTCATAAATCACTGATTTTCGCTGATTGTTTAACTGCCGCTAAATTTTTGGGCAGCCAGCACGCGCAGCAGGTGAGAGAATAGTAGCGGCTCCGAGTGAGCCGTTGAACTGTGAAGTACCGAAAACGAGGAAGAATGGATGCGCTTTTTTTCAAAGCCCTACTTTAAAGTGCTGATTAATAATCCAGCTTTCTTCCTTCCCTAAACAAAATAAACCCCGCCAAGGGCGGGGTTTAAAGCAACAGCAAAGTTCGGAGCGCCTAGCAGAAGTGCATTTCCTCTTCGTCGCGAAGGTCAAAATGTAAGTTCAAATCTAGCACCTGGGCCGCGAGGAAACTCAGTGAGCCTAGGCCCCCTAGGAAAAGTAAAGAAGAAATGGCAGCAGTGCTCTTTTTCATGGCAATGTATGTACGGGAATGTAAGTCAGGTTATTATCAGCAAAGGTAATACGTGTAGGTTGCGAAATTGTTATGCAAGCATAACTTATTCTATAAACATATCTGATTGAGTTACTAGCGCAATTCTAATTTCATCTTTCTCGTTCTTCCGGCAACTAAGGGTTGAGCGTACTGTATTTTCCTTCGTCGGCCATAGCACTTTCCGGCTACGTATATAGTTACTTGGCGATAGTCGTTTCCAGCCATATTTCAACGAAAGGAGTTTTGTTGGCAAGCACCGGAACGGGTATTTCGTCGCTCTCCACCTGCCCGTAGGCTTTGAGCAAGTAGTTGCCTGGCCGAAGACTATTAAAGCTGAATCGGCCATCAGCACCCGTAATAGCGGCAATGTCGGTGTGGGCTGGACCCGATACGATAAGCACATTGACATTCTCTATCGGGGCATGGTTGGTATTGCGGATGATACCGGTGATAGATCCCATGGTGTTCGGGGAATAAAGAGCTGTGTAGTACACTAATGCAAGGGTCAAACCGAAACCAGCCAACACAACCCAGAAGCTGGGGCCAGAAAATACAAGTACTTTCTGGCCCCGCTTTTCAGTGGTCTGCCGCCTTAGGCCGCGCCACCTTCCGAGCGCCATTTAGTGAGGTTATTGAAAACGGGCTGCGTGATGCGGGTGGCCGAGTTCCCCGATGATGCGCCATTGGTATGGATGCCCACCACCACGCGCTTCTCGTCATACACCGCCGATCCACTCTGCCCACCCATTGTATCAATGTCGTAGATGATAGTGCGGGGCGTTAGGTCCGTGGCTTTGCGGCTGTGGAACATCATAGTGCCCGCTGGTTTGTCGCCGGGGTAGCCAGCCGTGCTGAGTTGCTTGTTGCGCAACGCCTGATCCGAGAACATGCCAAAGCCAAACGTTCCCATTTCCGGCGAAACCCGGTCGCTCTTCGCGAGCTGAATCACCCCGTAATCATGGTCTCTGGACTGGTTGTTTACCCAGCCGGCTACCGAGCGGAAATTGGTAGCGGTAAACTGGCCGAAAGGCTTGTTCGCGCCGTTGCGTCCTGGGGAAACTATAATTTGCTGCGGCCAGCCGCCATGCTCGTGAATATAGACGCAGTGCCCAGCCGTCAGAATCGTACGGGGTCCAATGAAAAATCCCGTTCCCAGATAGGAACTGCCGTCGCCGGCCTTGATGCTTAAATGGCAGATGCGCTTATAAGGAAGATCGGTTGTGTTTGTTATCTGTACCCGGTCGTCCTCTTCAATAATTACTTCTTGGGCCTCGAACTGCTGAGCTAAGGCTTCAATTTGAGCATCTATTTCGTCGCTGGACTCCTGCTGGCTGGATTCAAATAGTTTCTTGATGCCGCCTTTCACCAAGGAGGTGCCGGTTTTGATGGCCACCCCGGCTACCTTTTGGGCCACCGGCTTGAACACGGGCACCAGCACCTTGGCGATGGAGCCCCAAAACTCCTGCTCGCTCGTCACCGACTCGTGGCTGACTTCCTGCTGGCTGGCTTCGAGTTGCTGGATGGTGGTTTCGCTGAAACCCTCCCG
>NZ_CAXTBM010000129.1:0-5409 GCF_964242765.1 uncultured Hymenobacter sp. | reverse complement strand
AACGCGTCATCATCTCCCACCGAAAAACTGACAACTTTTTTTCAGGATCAGACAACCTGTACAGCTATAGCCGGACGAGACAAAGAACTGTGAGGTGGTCTAGCTAAGCCGGACAGAATTGGGACGTGGTTTGGAGGTAAGTTTCGAAGTGGTTGGGGGCAAGGTAGCCAAGCGAAGAATGACGTCGCTCGGCGTTGTAATAGGCGATGTGGTGGCTGATTTCGAGCTTGGCTTCGGCCAGGCCGGGAAAGCTGCCGCCATCAAGCAGTTCGGCTTTGAAGCGGCTCCAAAAGGATTCGGCGTGCGCGTTGTCATAGCAGTTACCGCGCCGGCTCATGCTCTGCTGAGCGCCGTGACGTGCCAGTAGGGCCTGGAAGCGGGTGGCCGTGTACTGGCTGCCTTGGTCGGAGTGCACAATTAGCCCGGCTGGGGGCCGGCGCACGGCCAGGGCGCGACGCAACGCCTCGCTGACCAGCTCTTCAGGCATGGTCTCGCGCACGTCCCAGCCCACGACTTTACGCGAGCAACGGTCCAGCCAGACGGCCAGGTAGAGCCAGCCGCCGCCCTGCCGGGGCAAATACGTGATGTCGCCCACCCAGACCCGGTTGGGGGCCGTGGGAGCCGGCTGGCCGAGCAAACGGTTAGGTGCGGCGCGCACGGCCGAGTCGGAGTCGGTCGTGCGCGGCACAAACGAGCGGGGCTGTTGAGCGCGCAGGCCATGGGCGTGGAGCACGCGGCGGATGCGCCAGCGGCCGACCGCATGGCCCTGGGCCTGCACTTCCTCCCGCAGCCGGCGCGTGCCATAACGTTGGCTGTGGCGCCCAAACGCTTCGCGCACCGCCACTTGCCAGGGCGGCTCGACCCTCGGCCGCTGCCGACGGCGTAGCCAGGCGTAATACGCGGCGGGGGCTACCCGCAGTGTTTGACAGAGCTGACGCACGGACACCTGGCCGGACCGCTGAGCAATGTGCTGGTACACGCTCACGGGGTCGGCTGGCCAAAAATGACCAAGGCTTTTTTTAAAATGTCAAGCTCCTGCGCCAGCCGTTTGTTGGCCGCGCGCAGAGCGCGCACCTCGGGGTCACGGGCCACTTCTACACTGCCCACTTCGGCCACCACTTGGGCCTGCTGCCAGCGGTAGAGCAGCTTGGGGCTGATGCCCAACTGCCGGGCTGCGGCCTGCGTGCTCCGGCTTTCGCTGGCCAGCCGCAAGGCCTCGGCCTTGAACGCCGCGTCGTATTTACGCCGTTTGTCGGGCGACATCCCGCTTGATTTTGTTGCCATGACAGAAGAACTATACGTCCTTCTTCTGTCCGTCTTGACTAGACCACCTCAAAAGCTCATGCTTGGCTTTCACCCGATCCAGACGTCGCTGACAAAGCTGGTGCCCGCGCGTCATTTTTACCAGCAACTGCTGCAGACCATCGATTTTAGCTTCGTTCGACCCCTCTTTTGCGCCTTTTTACAGCGCCTGAACTTAACGCCAGAAGCTACTGCTAAAAGCTTGCGGGTGCTCCAGGCCAATGTCGCCGCTCATTCGCAGAATCGGCAGGCAAGCTAGTTAGCCATCTCGCTGCATCAGCAGGTCTGTCCCTACAACAAATTGCCACTGAATTCAACGAGGCAGGCTTACGCATCCGCCGCGGGAAAGCCTTTTGTACATTGCGCTTACCTTAATACACTTTCTCTTAACTCGCTACACAAAGCGGAAAACTTATTGCCCATGTTGGGCATGGAGGTATATCCAACATTGATGGTTAAGCTAACAAGAGCCCTCCCAAGGCACGTTTATCGCTGACTCGGTTACCTTGCGAATCTCTGAAATATACGTACACGGCGGCTGCCACACCACTACTGTTAAACTGAAGGGACTTGACAAAAAATCGCAAAGCAATTTCTTGATCTCCATAAAATACAGGAGTACTAAAAGTCAATGAATTAACATAACCATCGCCGTCATCATCTTCTTCTAGTGGCATACAGGTTTCATCAACACATGCTAATACTAAGTCTGATTGTGACGTAGTCGCTATTACAGCTTCAGCATCGTTGTTTTCTTTATCTGAGTAAAAACTGAGTTCTAGCTTCTGGACCAATCCGGGATCGGGAAAGAAGGTCAATGGGCCATCTGAGATGGACACATCATTTAACGAAATCTGACCTATCGTAATCATGAGTCCTATTATTTTATGGTTGTTGATCAGATCGTAAAAAGACTCTAGGCACACGCTCGTTAAGGCAGGATTCCTTTAACAGATTTGAATTTTTCACTGACCCAGCTCAGGATTTCCGAGTTGAGCGATAATCCCACATAAGGGGCCTGCTTAAGTTCTGCCCGTGGAATGTTTTCTGCAGGTGGCGTAGCCGAAGCAGCTTTAACACGATATAGCATCGTTCCTAGAGTCAGGCGCACAGCACCACCGGCCACTTTATTATTCCGTATGCCTAGGCCAAGCAGCAGAGGGCGCTTACTATCATCGCCGAAAAAGCCTGTAAAGTTTTCTTCATCGTCGGGTACGCGGAACCCGAGGCCAATAAGCAGGGATGGTTCCCACCGTATTTGTGGATCGTCCATATCGCCAGGCCAAATTTTGATGTTAAAAGAGGCCGTCGGCATGGCCTGTTTGAAACGAGGGGTATAAGCAACTCCACCATCGATCGAAATATGATAGGGCAACCGTTCGCGTAATGTTTGCACAAAGAGGCTTGACTGTCCAACTGAAGCCACGGCGATGGTTACTGGCAACCGCAGGTGTCGGGAGCTTCCGCTAGCCAAAGATTGTGCCTTGGCCACAACCCCTTGGGAGGCACCGCTCGCCGTAAGCCGGAAGTACTGCTTGATGCTGGTGTACTCTTGTTCTCGCCCCTGCATTAATGTAGTGCTAGCCAATGCGCGTTCCAGATACTGGGTCTCTGATACCGGCAAATTTGGCAGCTGCCGAAGTTCCTTTAGTACCCCTAACGTATTGGGTGTGAACGGTGATAATGTGCCCGCCGCTACAAGTGTATTCATTTGTGAGCGTACGGTGGGTTCAGCACTGGCCCGCAATCGGCGAATCGCATCTTCGAAAGGGGCCAATAGTTTCGACTCGAAGTCTCGCTGTACAGCTCGTTTGCTCAAGTACTCATTAAAAAAGGTCATGAGTTCTTCTGGATGTACAAGTTCACCCAACGACATGACGGCTTTCCCATTTTGCAAGACAAAACCGGTAGTGCAGGCTTCCCCCGGCAGAACCTGTCTCAACCGCTCGGAGATTACAACGGAGTCCAACGCTTGCTGGAGTTGTGCATGGAATGCCTCATAGTCTGTAGCAGGAACCATCTGCCCACCTGGAAGCATTGTAATCTGCCGTTGCAATACGGTCTCGATTACTGGTGCGAGCGACTGTGTAATAGCTTGTTTGAGTCGTTGTGTTGTGGCTTTGTAGTAATAAGTGATGCCGAATAAGTAAGCCCGGCGGTAATACAATTGAGGATGAGTAATTACAATTGGCCCTTGGTCAGCACCTGCTTGGCGCCCAAGGTCTTGATATAAAATCTGGTCGCGTTTATCCTTATGAAGGGACCGAGCTCTACTAATAGCTTGGCAATGTGCTGCTATATCGCCGGAGTTGAGAATGGCCTGTAGCGTGGTGTCGATCTCTTTGATGAAGCCAAAGCTTTCCAGTCGTACCCCCACCAATGTGTCTCTTGTTATGGGTTTAGCGAATGTGATGTCAAATGAGACCCCAATAGGCGGAAGGCGTGAGAAGCTGCCAGATACAGGAGAGAAATACAGGATATTTCCTTGGGCTGAAGATAAAGTAGGGAACGCCAGCAAGTATAGCCCAAGAAGCATTTGAGCCATCGAGCCACAAAAGGTCCATTTGCTCATTAATTTATCCAAAAAGAGAAGTAAAAAGATGTTTACACTCAGTCGGCTCTAAGTCAGCGTAAGATATCTGGGTCTCTCTTTCCCTACATCAGTGCTACCACTGAGTGTATCAAATGTAGAGGAGCAGCGGTCAGGCGGAATTTGCTGACGTTATAAAAATAGTTACCCTATCCCACACCAAAGAGCTTGAAGTGTGCTTCACCAACCACTGGCCCAATCACCTCATCGGCGACGAGCAGCAACCGGCCGAGTACAACTACATGGGTGAAGCCTTCTCAGATAGGCGGCATTGGTACTATTCCCAAGCGGTTTGTTAAAGTGAGGTGGTCTAGTAAAAACGGACAGTGAGCTAAGATGAACTGTGTTGAAAGTCAAGAAATCCAGGCAGGATTTTTTGCAAAGTCCGCTTGATATGGCACCCCCGATTTGACGATGGCGAAGGCCTGCTTGAGCAGCTTGTTACAAACCGCAATCAAGGCCACTTTTCCGTTCTTGCCTTTAGCCACGAGCCGGTTATAGAGCGCCTGGCAAGCAGCATTCTTTTTCTTGGCCGCGAAACTGCACCTGAACAGCTTGCCGCGGATCAAGGCGCCGCCCATTTTCGTGAGGCGTACCTTGCCCCGGATACTGGAACCCGAGCTGTGCTCACGGGGCGACAAGCCCGCCAGGGCAATCAGTTGGCGATAGTTGTCCAGGCGCGCGAAGCCACCGGCAACTAGGAGCAACTGACCCGCTGTCTTGCGCCCAATGCCCGGAATGGAACAGAGGAGGGTCATCTCGTGGGTATAGCGTTGCGCCAGCACTCCGAGTAGTTCAGCTTCTATTTCGTGTAGTTGTTTAGCGAGCGATTTCAAGGTGTTTCGGAGTTGCTTGAGGGCGAGTTTGCTCATCACCGGTTGCTTCTCTAGCGCTTCTAAGGAATTACTGACCCTCGTTTTCTGCTTGAGCAACTGCTCGCTGACTTGCTCCAATTGCCGGCACTCTACGAGCACCGTTTCCTCCGGTTGCCAGCGGTTTACTGCCTGTTGTTGGCCCTAGCGTAGCAGCCACTGGGCATCTTTACGGTCACTTTTTCCTTTACCTAAGGGCATCTGAATGAAGCGTTTGATCACGAGTGGATTCAGCACGGCGACTTGCCCGCCTTGCTCCTGGAGGTAGTAAGCTAACAGCAGGTAGTAGGCGCCGGTCGCTTCCATGACGAACAAGCAATCGGTGCCACACGCCTTGACCAGTTGCTGAAAGCCTGTTTTTGAGGTGCTCACCTCCAGGTGATGCACCTGTTGGCCACATTGATAACATACCGCCAGCGTGGCTTTGCTCACCTCAATACCAACAGGGGGGAAAAGCACTTGTGGATCCATAGTGAGGTGGTCTAATCTAGGCGCACAGAAGAAGGACGTATCTTTCTTCTGTTATGACTACGAAAAAGGGTGGGGCTTCCCCCGATAAACGGCGCAAGTACGACGCAGCTTTCAAGGCAGAAGCCTTGCGCTTGGCTTCGGAAAGCCGCAGCACGCAAGCCGCCGCTCGCCAGT
>NZ_CAXTBM010000128.1:792-5480 GCF_964242765.1 uncultured Hymenobacter sp. | reverse complement strand
AGCGCCTATGGTACTGCCTTCATCGGTGGGAGAGTCGGTCGCCGCCAACCTTACTATTTACGTCACCCTTCGTGCTGTCTCTTTACGAGATGCGCGAAGGGTGACTTTTTTATAACCTATCTTAATTACTTAACGGGCCAATTCGTATAATTGAATTGTGCTTTAACGGCTAAAGCTTAATTCATATACATGTTTAGAAGAAGGTACACATCTCTAAATAGTTTTAATCAGGGAGGCTCTTTGCTTTCTGTCTATCTTCCTCATGCTCGACGAATCATAGAGGAAGCATATAATATATGGCAACAAAGTACAGCATCTGAAGCTAACAGTGCTGAGATAACAAATGCTGGTAACAAGATGCAGATCACAATTATGCGTTTGAAAAAGGTAAATGAACAATTAGGTGTCGATGTCAAATCGCCATTTCGTGCCGAACAGCGTTATAGGCGTCGTTAAGTCAAGGACTCAAGTAAATGTTAGGTATTGCCATTTAATCAGGAACTAGTAAAGCAAACGAAGTTAAATCTGCTTCTAATTGTTTGTATTGCAGTAGGTTAATTGTTATCACAAAAGTGCTGAAATTTCAGAGGTCAACTTTCGACAAATATTACGTCTATTTGCCCTGAATTTGACAGTCTCGGACGCCGCCCGGATTACCGGCCTGAGCCGAGTATGCACCACTCACCTCTACCAGCGCCTGTGCCGGTACATAGTCCGCTTGCGCCAAGTGCCGGCCGAGCTGCCAGGCAAAGGCGAGAGCGATGAATCGTATTCTGGGCAGTGGCTGGTGCGTGGCAAACAAGGCCGTGGTGCAGGCAGAAACCATCGTATTTTGGGCTGTTCAAACGCGGCAACTAGATTTATGTGGAATAGGTGCTGAGCTGCGCCAAAGCAACTTTACAGGTCCTTACCCGTGACAGAATCGCGCCCTCGGCCGTGGTGCATACCGACGGGTGGCGCGGCTATGATGGGCATTTTTGGGTGCAACACGAGCAGAACGAGTTTGTCCTGTATACTCAGCACAGCAATAGTATCGAGCCGTTCTAATGCTCTGCCAAGCGGTGGCTAGTACAGGTCGACGGTATGCGGCCTGACAACTCTGAATCGTTTCTTTTCGAGTCCGAAATGCGCTTCAATTTCCGTTAACAGGACCTCAGCATACTCCTGTTAGCTTCGCTACCCTCCGCTTTAAGCGGTTTCTCACGCTACGATGGCCGTGCTCAATCACCCACAGGCCACCGCCACCGACGAAGCCGGCTCCTTTCACCTGCGCTTGCCAGTAGGTCGTTACCAAGTAGCCATCAGCGCGGTGGGATACGCCACGGTTATTCGGCCAGTACGGATAGGCGAACAAGCGTCTGCTCCGCTGACCGTGACGCTGCACGCCAGTTCTCAAGCGCTGTACGAAGTAGTGGTCACGGTCAATAAAACCGAAACCGATGCCCAGCAGACCCTCGCCGCGGTCAGCGTGCTGACCGCGCGCCGGCTGCAGGCGTACCGAGTTTGGTCACTGAGCGACTTAGGCGCGCTGGCCCCGAGTCTGCAAACCGTCGAGCACGGCGGCGGCACCAGCTCCTTATTTCTAAACATCCGGGGCACCATGGGCCTGCACAGCCAAACGGCCGTGGCTACATACATTGATGGAGTCTACCAGTTTGAGGGCTTTTCGGCGCCCTTGCAGTTCAACAACGTGACCCGCATCGAGGTGCTCCGTGGGCCAAAGGGCACACTTTACGGCCGCAATGCCTTCGGGGGTGTCCTCAACATCATCACCAAAAAGCCCACCAACACGCCGCAAGGCTTCGCGCAGCGGACGTGGGCAATTACGCCCAGAAGCGCTACAACCTAACCTACAGCTTGCCCCTGGTGAAGGATAAGCCGTATGTGGGCGTGGCCGGTCTGTTAAGCCAGCAGTGCGGCATTTATACCAATTCGGCGACGGGTCAGGCCTTTGACTGGCCCCAGGATATTGCCGGCGGGCTAACCCTGCGCTACCTGCCTATCGAATAGTTGAGTGTAGAGCTGATTGGCCGCTTCGAGCACAACGACGACTGCGGAGCGTATATGTGGGTCGCCACCGATCAGGCGCTGTTTGCTCAACCCTACGTCATTGGCCGCAGCGTCTCGAACCCGGAGCAGCGCGACAATATAAACGCGTAGGTGCGGGTGAAATACGCGGCGCAGCCAGTGGTGCTGACTTCCATTAGCGCCGTGCAGAATTATCAAAAAGGCTTTCCAGAGTATCTGGACGGCGATTATACTGCCGCGGACTGACTAAGGTATTCAGCGACGACCGAGTGCATACGTTCACGCAGGAACTGCGGGCCAACTCGAACCCGGCCCTGGCGTCGCCGCTGAGCTGGACGGTAGGCATGTTTCTGTGAACGGCTCCAAATGGTGCCAACGAGTTTGTGTAGTTACGGACGCCGGCTACTGGCCCGCCCTCCACCTTCTACCGCAACAGCCGCTCAGACAACTTGGGGGTGACGTTTTTCGGGCAGGCCGCCTATCGCCTGCGGCCCCGCTTAACGGCCGCCGCCGGCCTACGCTACGAACGAGAAACCCGCGAGTTGGCGCAGGCGCGCCGCATGGTGGCCCCCGACGACACCGAAAGCCAAGTGTTGCCGCGGACGACGTTTGAAGCGTCATTTGCTGCCTGGACTCCCAAGGGCATCCTCAGCTTTCAGGCCACGGACCACACCCTGGTGTACAGGCAGGTGGCCCGCGGCTTCCGGGCCAGGGCCCTCAACCTATTTGCCCCCATGGCCGCCGATGTACCTGTAGGCCCCGAGCACTCCAACAACTACAAGGTGGGGTAAAAAACACCTTGTTCGCCGACCGGCTGCAACTTAATCAGACGGGCTTTTACCTGCAGCAGCGCAACCAGCAGGTGATAGTCATTGAAAACGGCTTCTTCCTGACTCGCAATGCGAGCGACATGCACAACTTGAGTGCCGAGTTGGAGCTGCAAGCCGTGCCCGCCAAGGGCTGGCAAGCGGAGTGGACGGCCAGCCTAAGTAAGGCGGAGTATTCACGCTTGACCACAATAGTAGCCGGCAACAATCAGGACCTGGCTGGCCGCAAGCCCTTGTTCAATCTTGCTGCCGCTTCCTTCGTGGCGTTGCAGTACGAGGGGCACTGAGCGCCTTCGTGCGGGGTGAGCACCGCTATTCAGGGGCCTACTACCTCAACTACGACTACGTTATCCGGCAGTCGCCATTCCATGTATTCAACGCCCGGGCGGGGCTCAAGTACAAAAGCTATGAATTAGCCACGTGGCGCTGTAATCTCACCGATGTGCGGTACCGCACCTGGGCCACGTCGGTGTACCTGCTCAACACCCTGCGGCTGTGGGGCCTGACGGCGACAGCCACGTTTTAACTCGCTCTTCTCTTTCCACTGAACCAGTTTCTGTGCGGGCGCAGCCTTACAAGCTCAGCTGGCTGCGCCCGCACAGAAACTAGAGATAGCCGCACCCGTGTCGCTGTCTGTCCTTACTCTAGGACTACCTCATACAATACGTTTCAAATTGTGGTCGTCTCTTCTTGGAATGAAACGAGGAGAAGGATGGGATTAAAACGAAGTTTCGCTAAGAACCGGGTCAGACCGCCGGACGCTCAACCAGCCAAGCAGGCCAACATCGACCCGACCTTCGGCTTAGCTACTACGCGCTCCGGCGGGTTCTTGCTGCTTTACTCGCGTAGCGGGCAGCAAGCGAGCCAGTAGGGGCCGCCGCAGCCCCCGGCCACCCAGGGCCACGAGTAGTCCCAGCGCGGCACCGGCCAGCACGTCGCTCGGGTAGTGCTGGCCTAAATACACGCGGCTGGTGGCCAACACCAGGGCCCAACTCCACCAAACCAAGTGCAGACGCCAGGACGCGCGCGGCAGCACCCACGACAAGACCCCCACCAGCGTAACCAGATCGGCTGTGTGGGTGGAGAGAAAGCTGGCGCTCGCACTACAGCCAACGGGCAAATGCAGCAACGGCAGTAAGTCCGGGGCCTGGCAGGGCCGCGGCCGGTTGACCCAAGGCTTGATCAGGTCGCTGGCCAGCCAGTTAGTGGTAGCTACACTCAGGGCCAGCGGCAGCAACAGCCGCCAGCAAGATGCGCCGTAGTGGCGCCACAACCCAGGCAGGGCCAGCAGCAGCACCGGGCCCCACGCCAGCCGGCTCGAGGCGGCCAGCAGCAGTGCGTCCAGTAAAGGCGTGTGCTCCTGGTTGAGGGCCAGCACCAGTTGCTGGTCGAGAAAACGAAGGAAATCGAGCAATGGGGAGGGGGAGAGAAGATGGGAGAAGGCTGGAGACGGCAGCAGGAGCACACCCGAGGGCGGCAGAAACTGGGAAAGGGAGCCGAGCAGGAACCACCGCTAGTAGGGCGGGTGGGACTGAGAAGAAGCATAGAGTCCCAAGCACGAGTCGGTGTCGTAGGCTAGCAGGCGCTCGGGTTGGCGGCACTCTTGCTCGAGCCAGCGCTCTACATAAAACGAGCCGAGCCCATAGAGCTCGACACTGTAGTTTTCGTGCCAGCGCTGGCTCAGGTAGTGGCCGTGCGCGTGGACATAGTGGTTTTGTTGACTGGCAGATAGAGTCTGAAAGCCGGCGTAATCGAGGAGCATAACAACCAAGCGGGGTGCAACGGGGTGACCAGCCCATCAGCGCGGCTTAAAGATGCCGACAGGTGGTGGAG
>NZ_CAXTBM010000128.1:0-782 GCF_964242765.1 uncultured Hymenobacter sp. | reverse complement strand
GTGGTGGAGAGCAAAGGAGAAAGCGGATAGCGGGGGCTTACTTTCCCGCTTTTGCGCACGAGGTTTATGCACATCGCTGGTGGACCTGTGTTCCTCGACCAAGTACGCGCTGCCGTAGGCGCGAGGCGTTGCTCTGCCGGGCCAATGGGTGGTCGGGGGACTCCGGTAGGCGTACCCCTGCATCATGCTTGGCGATGGAGGATTCTGAGGAGCAAGCCCAGGGCGACAGGAAGCCGCTGCCCCCATTTTTGTAAGTGCCTACCCTAGCTGTGGAGTAGGCGATGCTTCTGCGCTTTGTACTCGGCCATGGTCACAATCTCCTGCTCAGGCAGCTTCCCCCCAGAGCCAGTTACCTGATGAGGGGTGTGTTGGGAGAAGCGCGCCCCCACGTCTGGGGGGCGACTCGGCTGCACCATGTGCCGGAAGAGCCCCAGTAGCAGTCCCAGAAACAACAGCAATAACACGTAGAAATCGGTTTCCGCGAGGGTACCGGTTAAGAGATATGTAGCAAACATAAGGGTATATATAGAGGGTAAAGGCAGCAATTGGCTTCTACTTTCTGCGCGCTTTCTTTGGGAACGAGCTAACCCTATGGAGTCGCCTACCCGCGCGAGTCGTTGACTCGCGCGCTCAACTTAGCTTGCAGTTGACATCGCCGTCGGTCGGGCCAGTAAGGAACTCTTGACGGGAGCGGGCAGCCATCGGCACTCCATCACGGGGAGGATAGCCGGGCAGCCGCTGCCCGGATAGGGGTCGGCGACTAGGGCGCCAGCCAGGGCTTT
>NZ_CAXTBM010000127.1:0-6294 GCF_964242765.1 uncultured Hymenobacter sp. | reverse complement strand
GGGCCGAGGAAGACCGGCCCCGCGAAAAGCTGATGCAAAAAGGCCGTGCAGCTCTTTCTGATGCCGAACTGATGGCTATTCTGCTTGGTTCGGGCACCGCCAAGCTGTCGGCCGTGGACGTATCCAAGCTGATTCTAAAAGCCGCCAACAATGATTTGAATGCCTTGGCCCGGCTGTCTATCAAGGAGTTGATGCGCCACAAAGGCATCGGGGAAGCCAAAGCCATTACCATTGTGGCAGCCCTGGAACTAGGCCGGCGCCGCAAAGAAGCTGATGCCCCGGTCCGCACTACCATCACCTGCTCCACCGACATTTACCACCTCGTGCGCCCCAACCTGCAAGATTTGCCGCACGAGGAGTTTTGGGTGATTCTGTTGAACCGGGCCAACGTAGTAATGCGCAAAACCAGTGTCAGCCGCGGCGGCGTGGCCGGCACCGTCGCCGACCCGAAGCTGATTTTCAAGGAGGCTTTAGAGCAACTGGCTTCGTCGGTGATACTGGTGCACAACCACCCCAGCGGCAACCGCAACCCCAGCGCTGCCGACATTGCCCTCACCCGCAAGCTCAAAGAAGCCGGCCAGTTCCTGGATCTGCCCATTCTCGACCACCTGATTTACACCGACGCTGGTTATTTCAGCTTCGCCGACGAAGGAATGCTGTGATTGATGATTATTGAACGGTTGATTGTTATTTGCGGGTTGTTGATTGTTTGCTGCTAAGCGAGATGTTGAAACGACCAACAATCAACCGTTCGACAACCACTTCAAAAAATGCGTCTCAATCCCAAATTGCTTGTCGGCCTTGGCCTGCTCATCGTCTTTGGCTATTTTCTGAAAGACCTAGTTTTCAACGACAACCAATACGCGGCCCGGCTGCGCAAGGCCCGGTTAGAAAAATCCGACAGCTTCCGTCGGGTACAAGGCTCACCGTTGAGCGAGGAACAACGCAACGTTTTCGACAGCCTGCGCTATTACGCACCCAACATCGCCTATCGAGTTGAGGCGCAACTAGAGTTTTTCAGCCAGCGCGATACGGTGGAAATACCGCTCACTGATGGCAAGGCCGACAAGTACTTGCGGTGGGGGCGGGCTTCTTTTACTCTTGATAATCAGCCCCAGAAGCTAACCCTGTTCCTCAAGGCCGACAGCAAAGACTCCACGCTCTTCGTCCCTTTCACCGACAAAACCAACGGCTTCGTTACCTACGGCGGTGGCCGCTACCTCGACGCCCCCAAACCAGTTGCCGGTGACACCGAAATCACGCTCGATTTCAACGAAGCGTATAATCCCTTCTGCGCCTACAACGACGGTTTTGCCTGCCCCGTGCCGCCCCAAGACAACCGCCTAGCCGTGGAAATCAAAGCCGGCGAGCAGGCCTTCCACGACCACGCAGCGCATGGCAAGGACGAAGCTCATTGAGAGTTTAACTAAACAGAACGTTGTCCTTCCGACATTCCGCGCATTAAGCGGAATGTCAGAAGGACAACGTTCTATGCATATAGGTACAACTGCTGATTCTTTGGCAGACGCAAACAGAGCAGTCTTTTGGGCATTGAAGCCGCTCGCCTGAATCCGTACCTTTGCCTCCTCTGTTGCCAGAAGTGAGTTGCCAGTAGTCAATGTACTCGACTACTGCCCTCCAGAGCCAACAATCAACAAGTAGCCTTCAACAAGTAAAATGAAAATATCCCTCGACTGGCTCCGTACGCTTATCCCCACCGACAAACCCGCCGTGGAAATCGGCAAGCTGCTGACGGGCTCCGGGTTGGAAGTGGAAGGCATTGAAGAGCTGGAAAGCGTGCCGGGCGGCCTGCGTGGCGTAGTGCTCGGCACCGTGCTTACCTGCGAGAAGCACCCCGATGCCGACAAGCTAAGTGTCACCACGGTAGATGTAGGCGACGGCACGCCCCGCCAGATTGTGTGCGGCGCGCCCAACGTAGCCGCTGGTCAGCACGTGGTGGTGGCCCTAGACGGTGCCGTGCTGCACCCAAGCCAAGGTGAGCCGTTCAAGATCAAGAAGTCGAAAATCCGGGGTGCTGCTTCCGAAGGTATGATTTGCGCCGAAGATGAAATCGGGCTCGGTACGTCCCACGCTGGTATCATGGTGCTCGATACCGAATTGCCCAACGGCACGCCAGCCGCCGATTATTTCGGTTTGGGCTCTGATTCGGTATTCGAAATTGGCTTGACGCCGAACCGCGCCGACGCGGCCTCCCACTACGGCGTGGCCCGCGAACTGCGCGCCTTGCTGCGTCAGCCCTGCCACCTGCCCGATGTGAGCAAGTTTCACACGCCCACCGAAGCAACCCAAAACATAGCCGTAACGATTGAGGACACTGAAGCTTGCCCACGCTACGCGGGGGTGCTACTGGATAACGTGCAGGTAGGACCGTCGCCGGAGTGGTTGCAGCGGCGCTTGCGCAGCATCGGCCTTTCGCCCATCAACAACGTGGTGGACGTAACCAACTTCGTGCTGCACGAGTTGGGCCAACCCCTCCACGCCTTCGATGCCAACCAGATTACGGGCAATCAAATCCGGGTGAAGCAGGCCGCCGCAGGAGAGAAGTTCGTGACGCTTGATAGCGCAGAGCGTCCTCTGAAAACGGAAGACCTTGTTATTGCCGACGCCAATGGCGCTCCGATGGCGCTGGCTGGTGTGTTCGGGGGCAAAACGTCGGGCGTGTCCAATGAAACCACCCGCGTGTTCCTAGAAAGTGCCTACTTCCAGCCTGCGGCCGTGCGCAAAACCAGCCAAACGCATCAGTTGAAAACGGATGCTTCGTTCCGCTTCGAGCGGGGTACCGACCCGAATATGGTGCTACCAGCCCTCAAGCGGGCTGCCTTGCTGCTCCAAGAAGTGGCTGGCGCCACCGTGGCCGCACCCATCGTGGATGAGTACCCGACGCACATCGGCCACACGCCGGTGCGTTTGCGTTTGCCCCGCGTGGAGAAACTAGTTGGCCAGTTCATTGCGCCCGAGCGTATCCGGCAGATCCTGACCGACCTCGATATTCTGATTGCCGAAGAAAACCAGGACGCCAACGGCCACGCCGAGTGGATTTTGTCGGTGCCGCCGCATAAAGTGGACGTGACCCGCGAGGCTGATATTATCGAAGAAATTCTGCGCATCTATGGCTTCGACCATGTGGCCTTGCGGCCGCATAATTCGGCGTCGTTCCTCGCTAGCTTCGCGAAGCCTGACCCGGAAATTCTGCGCCAGAACATTTCGCGTTTGCTGAGCGGCATGGGCTTTTCGGAAATCATCACCAACTCCATTACCAACTCTGCCTATTTCCAGAAGCCAGGCGAGAAGAACGAGGCTCTCGTACCGCTGCTCAACTTCAACAGTGCCGACCTCGATGTGATGCGCCCCACCATGCTGCACAGCGGCTTGGAAGTGGTGCGCTACAACATCAACCGCCGCCAGCGCGACCTGAAGCTCTACGAGTTCGGCAAAACCTACCACCGCGTAGCCGACGGTCAGTACCAGGAAAAAAACCAACTCATTATCTACCTGACTGGCAACACCACCGCCGAAACGTGGCAGCAGAAGTCGGAGAAGGCAACGTACCACCAACTGGCGGGCGCGGTGCAGCAAGTGCTGGCGGCGCTTGGCTTCGGGGCACCCACTTCGCAGCCGGTGCAGCACCCATACTTAGCTGGTGGCCTCACGCTGCTTGCCCAAAACCAGCCGGTGGCGCAGCTTGGTGCGGTGTCAGGGGCAGTGCTCAAGCAGGTTGATGTAGCGCAGCCGGTATGGTACGCCGAGCTGGATTGGGATTGGCTGATCAAGAAGTATAAGAACAGCCTCGTGGCCCGCGAACTGCCGAAGTTCCCGGAGGTTCGCCGCGACCTGTCGTTGGTGGTCGACAAAACCATCACCTTCGACCAACTCCAGCAGATTGCTCGGCGCACCGAGAAGAAGCTGCTGCAATCGGTGAACGTGTTCGACGTGTACGAGGGCGAGAACCTCGGCGCCGGCAAGAAGTCGTACTCGGTTAGCTTCCTGCTCCAGGACGCCACCCAAACCCTCACCGACCAAGCCATCGACTCGGTGATGCAACGGCTGATTCAGCAGTTTGAACAGCAGGCCGGCGCCATTATTCGGCGGTAGTACAAGAATCGGTTCGGCAACGAGTGGCGCGAGTAGCTAGCCTGGAGCAGTCCGGTGCTTCTGCTGGAAACTTGTGTTGCTCGTTGTAGAACGGATTTCCGGTATTTCGGTGTTACATCGTAGCTTCAGGCAAAAATATCCATTCGCATGGCCTCCTCTCAGCAGCTTGCCCAACTCGACCGCCTGGAGCGGCAGGTGAACACCTTAGTGTCTGCCTATCAGCGGTTGCGTGAGGAACTGGCCGATGCGCAAACTACTGTTGAGCAGCTTCGGGCCGACGTGCGCGACCGAGAGCGGCAGCTCAAGGATTTCCAGAATCAGGAGAATATAGTTAAACTTGTCAACACCATAGCCGGCGAGCCGGCCAATGTCAACGAGCTAAAACTGCGCCTCAACGAATACATCCGCGAAATAGATAAGTGCCTTGCCTATTTGAGGGAGTAACCGCAACCACCATCCACCCCACCCACGACTGCTCCCATGAGCGAACTATCCATTAAAATCCGCATTGCCGAACGGGACTACCCGATGCGCGTCGAACCTCAGGACGAGGAACGGTTGCGTATGGCTGGCCGCCTGCTAGGCGAGCGGATCAAGGAATTTCGCGAGCAATACGGCATTCAGGACAAGCAAGACCTGCTGGCCATGATTGCACTGTCCACGATGGCTGACCGTTTGAAAGTCAGCAAGGAAAAAGATGGTACTGATACAGTGCTGACCGAACGCCTAGCGCGTCTCGATGAACTGCTATCAGGGGTGGTGCTCGTCTGAAAAAGAGAAACAGACGACGCACCAGCGTAATTTTAGTTTGAAACCCCGACAGTGCAACAGGCGCGGCGGGGTTGTTTGGCATATGGCCTTCTTTTCTGGTTGTGGGTTTTATCACCCCTTCCAAAATCATAGCCCATGTCCACCACTATCTATATTGTCTTAGCCGCTGTGCTGGCCCTTGTGGTCGGCATCGTGGTGGGGCGCTTGCTGGCCGGAAAGGCCAACAAGGACCACGAAGCCGAGGCCAAAGCCCGCGCTCAACAACTGCTGGCCGAAGCCGAGCAGCAAGCCACTCGCACCCGCGACGAGCGGATTCAGCAGTCGAAAGACAAGTTTCGTACCCTTAAGCAGGAGTTTGAGCTGGAGAGCCGCCGCCAAAAACTGGCTCTGGAGCAGGAGTTAACCGAACGCCGTGCGACCGTAGTGGAGCAGGAGCAAGCCATCAAAAAGCTTACTGAAACCACGCAGCGCCAGCTAGAGCAGATTCAACGCAAGGAAACCGAGCTGGACGCCACTCGGGAGCGAATTGAAACGCAGAGCCAAGCTCAGCGCGAAAAGTTGGAAGTCCAAGAAGAAAAGCGCCGCGCCACCCTCGAAACGCAATTGGCTAAGCTTCAGCAGCGTGAGGAGGAAGTGGAAACCGAACTGGAGAATACTCGCCAGCACCTCCACGAGCAACTGCACCAAGTGCAGAGCCAGTTGGAAACCATTTCGGGCTTAACGGCCGCTGAAGCGCGCGAGCAATTGGTAGAGTCGTTGAAGAACGAGGCGCAGATTCAAGCTTCTTCCTACATCAAAGATGTGGTGGCACAAGCCAAATTGTCGGCCACCAAAGACGCCAAAAAAGTGGTGCTGGAAACCATTCAGCGCACGGCGGCAGAGCATGCCATTGAGAATTGCGTGTCGGTGTTCAACATCGAATCCGACGATGTGAAAGGCAAGATTATCGGCCGCGAAGGCCGCAACATCCGGGCGCTGGAAGCTGCTACGGGTGTGGAAATTATTGTGGATGATACGCCCGAAGCCATTATCATTTCCGGCTTCGATCCGGTGCGCCGCGAAGTGGCCCGTTTGAGCTTGCACTTACTGGTGAAAGATGGTCGGATTCACCCGGCCCGCATCGAGGAAATCGTGGCCAAAACCCGCAAAAACATCGACGAGGAAATCGTGGAAATCGGCGAGAAAACCATCATCGACCTTGGCATTCACGGCCTGCACCCCGAGCTGATCAAAATGGTCGGCCGCATGCGTTTTCGTTCCAGCTACGGCCAAAACTTGCTTCAGCACTCCCGCGAAGTAGCCAACCTCTGCGCCACCATGGCTGCCGAGCTCGGCCTCAATGTGAAGCACGCCAAGCGCGCCGTGGCTTACGCCAAGTAAGGAGGTAGTTAAGTACGTGAAGTAGTGTAA
>NZ_CAXTBM010000126.1:0-6601 GCF_964242765.1 uncultured Hymenobacter sp. | reverse complement strand
TTTTCCCGAATCGCCACCCCCGAGAGAGGAGGGCATGTCTGCCAGTTTCATCATTCTACAAAAAGAACCTTCCGCCGTATGCATCAGATTATAACAAATGTAGTAAGTTAAATTGAATTGTAAAAATTTAGCAGATATTTGCCTTGAAATTTACAATTTTTCTTAATAAAACTCGTTTTAATTTAAATATATACAATCAAGCTCCCTTAAAATGGCTAAGAATTACGAACTTGACGACACCGACCGCAAGATTCTGGATTTATTGATGCAGGATGCCAAAATGCCGTATACCGAAATCGCACGTAAAGTCCATGTATCAGGAGGCACGGTTCATGTGCGTATGGCGCGATTAGAGGAGTTAGGTATTGTGAAAGGCGCGACGCTTCAGATTGATTACCAGAAGCTAGGCTACGGAGTGAATGCCTTTCTAGGCATTTATTTGTTGAAAAGCTCAGTGTACGGGAGCGTAGCAGAACAATTGCGTGAAATTCCGGAAGTAGTTAGTATTCACTTCACTACCGGCGCCTATGGCATATTCGCCCGCATCGTCTGCCGCGACACACAGCACCTGCGCGACGTACTACATGACCGAATGCAACTCATCGAGGGCATTGAGCGCACTGAAACGCTAATATCGCTCGAGGAGACTTTAAATCGTCCGATTCAACTTCTGCCATCATAAGCTGAGCGTGCTCAAGAAAAAGCTAGTTATGCTTGCACAACTAGCTTTTTTATGCTTGCCAATATTCTGTAAATGGAGATATGATAGGTGAAGTAAAATTAGAATAGTAATATAAACGGATTTTGTCTGAACAATCTATGAAGCGCTTGGGCGACTGCTGGCAGGATGGTATATTTCCAGACCCCTCATGTAGCGCGCCCTTCTATGTTAGCCTACCTCGTTGTGTTTTGCGGATTGCTATTGGCTTTGCCAGTCGGCTTATCTGCGCAGAGTATGCCTGCTATCTACCTCAATGAGCGAGATGAAGAGGCGGTGCCTGATAGTGCTACGCACTATCGGTTGATAGATCAAAAGAATGAATTGCTTGGTACCTATGCCATGCGCGAATACTCGCTCACTGGGGCGCTGCAACTTCGAGGTACCCTTTCCTCTATCGACCCACCTATACGTTCCGGTCTATTGACTTGGTACCATCCCAACGGTAGCAAAGCAGCGCAGGTGCACTACCGAGCCGATGACGCCGATGGTATTTACGTGTCTTGGTACGAAGACGGTCGGGTGAGTCAGCGAGGCGAATATGCGCAAGGGCAGCGCGTAGCATCTTGGATTAGTGTGCATCGTAATGGCCAAAAACGCTCGAAAGGCACCTATACAGCCGGCCAGCCTTCCGGCGAATGGCGCTACTACTATGACACAGGCCAGCTAAGCGCTATCGAACTGCTAAGCCGCGAGAAGGGCCCGGCTTTGGCTTTCTTCAACGAGGATGCTTCGCCCTACGTGTGTAAGCTACACAAACGGCAACTACCAGAGTTTCCGGGCGGGGAAGAGGCGTTGCTCAATTTTGTAGCTCGGAATACTGTGTACCCCAAAAATACTCGTCGCAAGGGCATTACCGGCAATGTGTACGTCCGCTATACAGTTGGCGAAGATGGCCGTGTTGGGCAAGTGGAAGTAATACGGGGCTTAGCTCCAGAAGCCGATCAGGAAGCACGACGGGTAGTGGCTAGCCTGCCGGTTTTTCAGCCTGGCCGCGAGTACAACGTGCCAACGGCCATGACCTTTACGGTGCCCATTCACTTTGCGCCAAGCTTCTCTCTGCTCAGTGGTGTGCGCCCACCCCAAACTCCTCCAACCGAGGCCCGCGCCGCTAACCCCGACGAACTATACTAGCCATTTTCGGTACGGTTCTATATGAGTGCGCCAAATGCCAAGAGTTGCTATACCAAACCGAATCAGTGGCTGACGCAGTAGATAATAATCTATGCATTCAGCGCAAAGCGAAATTGCAAGCTACAAGCCAAAAAGCCCGCCCTTACGAAAAGGGCGGGCTTTGTTATAAGCTCAACGGTTGCTTGGACTAGGCCGTTACTTGAGCATCCAGCTTCTGAGCTAGCACGTGCTTAGGCACAGCGCCTACTTGCTTGTCTACAATCTGGCCGTTCTTGAATACCAGCAGCGTCGGGATGCTGCGGATACCGAACTTGGCTGAGGTCTGTGGGTTGGCGTCCACGTCAACTTTGCCAATCACGACCTTGCCTTCATATTCGCCGGCGAGTTCTTCCACTACTGGACCTACCATGCGGCAAGGGCCGCACCATTCGGCCCAGAAGTCCACAAGCACGGGCTTATCGGAGTTGATGATTTCGTCGAAGTTAGCATCGGTAATTTCGATGGCTTTATGTCCCATAACAGAAGGGGTTGGTTGAAATGTGTAAGCTCTTTACGGTCAAGCGGGCCGCAAGGTAGCAGATTGCGTGTTCAACAAGACCCGGGCCGGAAAGTTCAGTTCGGACAGGTTGGCAGATTGCCAATATCATCGTAATAAAGCCCCAAGGATACTAGCCGCACTTAGACTGTTTCTTGAGGCCATAATTTCTACTGCTTGTTGACCGCAAATTATATGTTGCGCGCTTCATTTTGAGCCTACTCCGAAGCTTATACAACACATAAAGGCTGAAGAAGTGCATCCCGCAGATGTAAAAAGTCAGTAGAGGAGCGTGTTGATTTTACCTAATGGGCAATCTGCTTAACCCATATTTTGTGTCCTAATAGCCAATAATTTATATATTAATGACACCAAGAAAATAGACCCCGTCATGGAATGCGGCTTATTGCAAGCCGTCTATTTAGCTACTTGTTACGCGTTGCGTTAATCCGATTACTTCCCGACGATGCTTACTCTACTTGCCTTATTAGGTGCTTTGTGCGCAACTCCGGTTGCCGCCGGCGACACGGTGCGCATCGACTGCGGCAGTACTCAGTCGTACCGCACGGTTGATGGCCGCTTGTTTGCAGCTGATCAGTTTTTCGTTAATGGCCAAGCCTCTTCCAACCCAGCCGTCGTGGATATAGCTGGCACTACCGACGACGTTTTGTACCGTACGGAGCGCTACGGCGTTGCTGGTCAGGCGCCCATGCGCTACAATATCGCAGTGCCTTCCGGTGACTACCTCATCCGAATGCATTTTGCCGAAGTACATCATGGGGCTACTGGGGGCGCCCCGGGCGGCCCTGGCCAGCGAGTGTTTAGCGTGCAGCTTGAGGGCCGGCGGGTAGTGATTAATTATGATTTGTACGCCGCCGTGGGGGCTATGACCGCTGTGGTGCAAGAGTCTCGCGCCTCCATAACCGATGGGCAAGCAACTTTAGACTTTGTGCCTGCGGCCGGCAACCCAACCATTGCTGCTCTAGAGGTGCTACGGCTGCCAACTGGCTCGGTGCCACCGCCAGCTTGCACTTGGACTCCGAGGGCGACAATCAACTTAGGATACAAGGAAGGCCAATGCGCGGTGGTAGGCCCGTATTTCTACACGTTCGGAGGCTATTCCTTCGATCCGAGCAGGGGTTTGGAAGCTACAAACGTGTCGCGCCGCTATGATCTGGCAACCGACCAATGGACCTCGCTGCCCCCCATGCCCCTGCCGACTACGCACACGGCCGCGGCGCTGGTTGGCCCGGCTGTGTGGATAGTGGGTGGCTACGTGGGCAACTGGCCGGGTATAGTAACGGATGCCGTGCAGATATATGACACCCAAGCTAACACGTGGCGGCTCGGCCCACCATTGCCGCAACGGCGTGGGTCGGGCGCGGCGGCGCTGGTAGGCAGACAGTTGCATTTCTTTGGCGGCGTGGAGCCCGATATTCAAACCGATTCGCCCTTGCATTTCGTGCTTGATCTTGATAATGAGGTGGCCGGCTGGCGAGTAGCAGCTCCTCTGCCACTGCCGCGTTGCCACTTAGGCGGCGCTACCTTGGGGGGTAAGCTGTATGCTCTTGGCGGGCAGCACGGCCATAATATAAGCGTGAACAACACAGCCCTGGTACACGAGTACGACCCATTAGCTGACACCTGGACCCGCCGCGCCGATTTGCCTACAATCCGCTCCCACTTCGAGGGCACTGTAACTGTACTCGACGGCCGTATCCTGACGGTGGGCGGCATTGACTCCTATACCAACCACGAAGATGTACTTAGCTATGACCCTGCCGCCAACCGATGGACTAAGGTCTGTGAATTGCCGGTGCCGCTTGGTGGAGCCTTTGCTAAAGTATTAAATAACACGCTTATCGTGTCCCAAGGCGAAATTAATGGGACAATAGGCCCCGAGGCCATCACACGTACGGCCCCTCTTAGCAGCATCCCAAGCAATGTGCTCCGCTTTTCACGGGAGCAGCTAGCTGCACAAGTTGCGCCGGGCGGCACAGCCACTCTGCCCAACTTACTCTGGACCCTCAGCGGCACTGCCACCTATGTTCTGGCTCCCAATGCTTGGCCTGCCTGGCTTACCTTGGCGCCTAGTCCCGCTGGCAGCACCACCGACCCGTTGGGCCGGGATATTACCTTTCGAGTTAATGCCACTGGCTTGGCTCCCGGTACTTACACCGCTACTGTGCAGGCTACTGCGCCCGGTTATACCATGGCCACTACCACCGTGGTTCTCACCGTAGCGCTGCCTATGGCGACACATGCAACTAGCCTAGCGGTACCGACCGTAGTTTTTCCTAATCCCGCCACCGACCAGGCCACTTTACAGTTTGGCGCGCTAAGTAAGCAAACGGCACTCGTTGAGTTGCGCAACAGTTTGGGGCAACTCGTGTGGCGAGGTAGCTACTCCGCTACATCTGGCGAGAACCACTTCGACCTGTCTACCAGCAAGTGGGCGCCCGGCGTGTACCAAGTACGGGTGTACCTGCGTGAAGGCCCGCTGAGCGCCCGTCTGCTGCTCACCCGCTAGCACAGCCTCTATTGCCTAGCCCTAGAGCAGTTACCCTCTCAAAGGCAGCCGCTTTAGGGCTTGCATTGTTTAGATCAGCTGACAGGCGTCTATTTCCATCTCCCGCATCCGGGCGATAAATGTCTTCGGCTCGATACGGTAGCGGCGGGAATACGTATCGACGGCGAGGTGCTCGTGGGGCTCAGCGAACTTGATTTCCAGCTTTTTGGTGCCTTGGCTTTCCTCTACGGCCATCATAAAGCGGTCCATGAAGGGCTCGGTAATAGTGCGCAAGTCGAGTTGCACCCGGACACCGTTGGAAAGCTTTTCGGCCACGTGGAAGAGCGGCTCCATGGTCATAATCTTGAACTCGAACTGGTCGGAGTCGCGGAAGCGCTGCTGGAACTTGCCCCGGATAAACATGGGCGGCACCTGCTCTTTATCGTAGTTGCGAGGGTTGATAAGAGGCGAAAACTTCGAGTAGTCGTCGCGGAACAGAGCCAGGTTCAAGCTCGACTCGTAGTCTTCCACGTTGAAGCTGACGAAGGGATGACCAGTCTTAGTGGTCTTGAACAGCACGTTGGAAATCAGCCCGGCCACCGAAACGTCGCGGTTTTTATAATTCTCGATTTTGTCGAGGCCGCAGGTGCAGTACGAGTCGATTTCCAGCTTGAAATCATCGAGCGGGTGGCCGGAGAGGTAGAAACCTACCACTTCCTTTTCGCGGCGCAGCTTCTCGGTGGGGCTCCACAGCTCCATGTCCTGGATTTTGGGCATCGGAATGCTCATCATGTCGCCGCCCCCGCCGAACAGGCTCTGCTGCGCCGATTCTTTAGCGGCTTGGTGCTGCTGGCCCACTTTCATGGCCTTCTCGATAACGTTTTGGTCACCGGTCGGGGCCTCGATGTACTGGCGGCGGTGGTAGCGTTCAAACGAGTCGAAGGCGCCGGCCTGGGCCATGCTTTCAAAGGTTTTCTTGTTCACGGCCCGCAGATTCACGCGGCGCGAAAAGTCGAAGATATCCGCGTACGGCCCGCCTTTAGTGCGCTCCTGCACAATTTCTTCCACGGCGGCTTCGCCGGCACCTTTCACGGCGGCCATGCCGAAACGAATCTGGCCCTGCTTGTTCACGTTGAACTTCAGGATGGATTCATTGACGTCGGGACCGAGCACGGGCACACCTTGTTTGCGGGCTTCCTCGATAAAAAAGGTCACCTTCTTGATGTCGCCCATGTTGTTGGTGAGCACCGCGGCCATGTACTCGCCGGGGTAGTTGGCTTTGAGGTAGCCGGTCTGATAGGCTACCACCGAGTAGGCGGCCGAGTGGGAGCGGTTGAAGCCGTAAGCCGCGAACTTCTCCATCACGTCGAACACCTCGTTGGCTTTCTTGGCGGAGATGTTGTGCAGCTTCTTGGCGCCTTCCGTGAACTTGTCGCGCTCCTGAGCCATCTTTTTCAAATCCTTTTTGCCCATGGCCCGGCGCAGCAAGTCGGCGCCACCGAGCGAGTAGCCCGCCAGAATCTGCGCGGCCTGCATAATCTGCTCCTGGTACACCATGATGCCCTGCGAGTAGTTCAGAATCGGCTCCAGCAACTCGTGCGGGTATTCCACCGGCTCGCGGCCGTGCTTGCGGTTGATGAAGTTCGGGATGAACTGCATCGGGCCGGGCCGGTAGAGGGCGGTCATGGCAATCAGGTCCTCGATG
>NZ_CAXTBM010000125.1:0-6638 GCF_964242765.1 uncultured Hymenobacter sp. | reverse complement strand
CTTCTGAACAGGGTAAACGACTTCAAACCTAGGGCGTCAATAAATGTCTTGCTCTGAATTTTACCTAATTGTGGTGGGCATTTAGGTAAAGTGAAAGCATAAAAACCGAGCGTAAACGCCGCAGCCGCTGCCACATAAAATTGGTTGGATGAAGTTTCGAAGTGTAATAAACTCACAACCCAAAGCGCAACAATAAAGCCTACCGTTCCCCAAACTCTGATAGGTGGATAATCTTTTACAACGTCACCTCCATTATTCTTAAGAACAGAATAAGACACTGCAATAGATAACGCGAGTGTCGGCATGTAGAATATCATATTTAGCAGCATCACCCAGAACATAGTTGATGGATTATCAACCAGGGGAACGGTGAAAAGCACGATGCCACCCAAAATATGCAGTAGGCCATACAGCTTTTCCGCATTCCCCCATTTATCGGCAATAATGCCCATGATGGAGGGCATAAATATTGAGGCGATGCCCATAGTCGAAAATATAGCGCCAAACTGAGCGCCAGACCATTGCTTGGTTTGAAACCAATAAGCACCGATAGTTATCAACCACGAGCCCCAGATAAAGAACTGTAAGAAGCTCATCACAATAAGTCGCAGCTTGATATTCATGCAGGTGTAGTTTGGGGATGGAAAACTCTCCTCAAAGCAAGTGACTTGCTGACCTCTGAAATAGGCGTTGCCCAGATAGTGCCTTCGGAAAGAAGAGCGTCCGTTCTAGCTCAGCAGCCGGTTCCAAGCCAAGCCTACTAGGCAATAGTTGATGACCCGGCAGGCTGGAAGGCACAATAAGCACAGCACTCGGCATCAGCGTGATGCCAATCAGGTCATAAATCCTTTGTTGAGAGAAGACGGCAGAGGAAAAAGAACAACCCGGCCACTTGCACAGACCGGGCCTTCAAAGATAGACAAAATAGGAAACGGGAAGGAGCCAAAAAAGCAGCTTTAAAATTATGCAAACCAGTTTGCATAGTAATTTGGTTTATATAATAAACTAGTTTATGTTTGTGTCATTCCAACGGCCCCAACCTCTACCGCCATGCAAAGCCTCGTTAGCTCCATCCGCCCGCTTGACACTCCAACCACCGCTTTCGGCGTGCAGCCGCTGGTAGAACTGTCTGATAGGAAGGCACACGCCTTCACGTATATCTTTCGTGGCTCGGTGGTGCTAACGGCCGCCTTGAGCAACTATGGGCTAGAGCAGATTGGATTCGCGGCTCCTTGGTTGCCGTGGATGATACTCATGCCGCTGATGGGCATCATGCAGAGTATCAGGGCCCGACGGCAGCGTAAGCACGGCCTCACCAGCAGCACGGCCACCGACAAAACGATGCGCCTGCTGCAAAAAAGCTTTGTGCTGATTATACTCGTATCCGTTGCCAGCGCCTGCGTGGTGGGGTGGGCGGTGGTGCATCCGATTCTGCTGGTGCTTTATGGTGTAAGCACCTTCGTGGCTGGGCGGGTACTGCGTTTTCGGCCACTGCTGCTAGGTGGTGTGGCATGCGGACTACTCGGGAGCACCGCGGCCTTCGTGCCAGCCGACACGCAATTGCTGCTCATTGCCACCGCCATGTTGCTGAGCTACATCATCCCTGGTTATTTGCTCGGCAAGCAAAGCCGCTAAGCAGGCGTTTCGACCTACCTATCTCTTGTTTTCCAACTGCAAGTTGCAAGCAACCAAAAATAAACAACGAAATCTGTCATGGAACCCACTGAAAAACCCTTTTCTGCACCCGAGAGTCTGCAACTGATTCAGAGTATGTTGCAGGCTGCCAAGCAGGATTTGAGCGACCATTCGTTTGACTTGCTGCTGTGGGGCTGGCTGGTGCTAGCAGCGGCGCTGAGCCACTACGTGCTACTGCAAACCGGCTACGACAAGCCCTGGCTGGCTTGGCCAGTGCTGATGGCGCTCGGGGCAGTGGCCGCCTTCGTGAATGGTGCGCGCCGGGGCCACCGCGAGCGGGTGCGCACCGCGCAGAGTGATTTCATGACCTTTTTGTGGGGCGGTTTTGGGGTGCTGATGCTCATGTTGATCGGGGTAGGCATTGCCTTCGGCTGGAGCCGAGCGTATCCGCTCATTATTGCGCTTTATGGGCTTGGCACGTTCGCTACCGGCGGGGCGCTGCGGTTTCGGCCCCTGATATGGGGTGGCGCTGTTTGCTGGCTGCTGGCTACGGTCGCCTTTCGGGTGGCTTTCGATACGCAATTGCTGTTGGTAGCCGCCGCTGTGTTCATCGCCTACGTAGTACCAGGGCACATCCTGAAAAATACTTACCGCCGTGGCCGCTCCCTTTGAAGACCTTGACCCGCTACTACATTCGCAGCTACGGCTGGCGGTGATGTCGTTGCTGCTCGGGGTGCGGGAAGCGGAATTCAACTTCCTGAAAGAGAAAACCGGGGCCACCGCCGGCAACCTGAGCACCCAAATCAGTAAGCTGAAAGATGCCGGCTACCTCACCATGACCAAGGAGTTCAATGGCTCGTACCCACTCACGCGTTGCGCCATCACGCCGGAAGGCATTAAGGCCTTCGAGAGCTACGTGAGCAGCCTGCAACGCTACCTTAAGCCGGAATAGCCACCCCTGCCAAGCACGCCAACAAGGGTTGGATGCTGCGGACTCTCATCGCCTTGGTAGAAGCCTTCGGGTCCGGGAGCATTAGGAAGTGTTGGAATCGTGAGGAGTTACCTCGGTAGCAGTACGCAGGCGCTCCATCAGATCAGAGTTGGAGATGAACGGACAACTCCTAGCCACTGTGGTAATATCGAATAGAGGACGGGCTTACCAAAAAAATTATCTAACTACTTAAATGGGTATGAGTTGAATTTTTATCGCAGATTATCTAGGAAAGTGGCTAGCTGGCCCATGGCTTCCCGGTTTAGTATCAAGCTCAGACAACGGCCGCATTTTCGGGTTTGCACCAGCCCGCTGTCAGTCAGTATTTTCAGGTGGTGCGACACGCAAGGTTGGGAAAGCCCCGTCAGTTGCTGTACGTCAGCAAAAGGCAGCGACTCCTGCTGGCTTAGCGCCAGCACAATGCTCAGCCGGTATTTATCAGACAAGGCACCGGCAGATTTCGCAACAAGCAGAGCATCCATGAAATACATGTAAAACAATAAATAAAAATCGGTCGGTCCGATGCCTGAAAGGCACCAAACCGACCGATACAAGGCCGGGAAACTACCGCGTAAGCAGTTTCGCCGGAGAGCAACCAAAAACTATGCCGCCGCGGCGAAACGCTTGTTCACTTCGTCCCAGTTGATGGCGTTGTAGAAAGCCGCAATATAATCGGGGCGTCGGTTCTGATATTTCAGGTAGTAGGAGTGCTCCCACACGTCGAGGCCGAGTACGGGCGTACCACCGCAACCGGCGTCGGGCATCAGTGGGTTGTCCTGGTTGGGCGTCGAGCAGATTTTCAGCGAGCCATCAGGTTGCTTGCACAGCCACGCCCAGCCCGAGCCGAAGCGCGTGGTAGCAGCCTTGCTGAATTCTTCCTTGAACTTCTCGTAGCTGCCAAAAGACTGCGTTATAGCCTCGCCAATAGCACCGGTAGGTTCCCCGCCGCCGTTCGGACCTAGCACGGTCCAGAACAGGGAGTGGTTCCAGTGGCCACCACCGTTGTTGCGCACCGCCGCCGGAGCCGACGCAATATTCTGCATCAGATCTTCGAGGCTTTTGCCTTCCAGCTCCGTACCCGCAATGGCATTGTTCAGGTTGGTAACGTAGGCCTGATGGTGCTTGGTGTGGTGAATTTCCATGGTCTGCGCATCAATGTGCGGCTCCAAGGCATCATAAGCGTAAGGAAGTTGGGGCAGTTCAAAAGCCATGAGTTTAGGGTTATATGGTGGAACGTTGCGGGTAGTATAACCGCCGCACCCCAGTTAGGGTTACGGAAGCGGCCAAAAGTAGCTTATTTCCGCTTCCGCGCGAAAAACTCCTGCATCAGGGCTCCGCAGTCCGCGGCCAGCACGCCCCGTACCAGTTCCGCCTTCGGGTGCAGCAAATTGCCGTAGCGCCGAAACCCGACTTTCAACTCATCGGCCCCGTACACCACGCGCCGGATTTGGGCCCAGGCCGTAGCCCCAGCGCACATCACGCAGGGCTCGACGGTCACGTAGAGTGTGCAATCAGTTAAATACTTGTTGCCGACGTGGTTGGCAGCGGCCGTCAGGGCCAGCATTTCGGCGTGGGCGGTTACGTCACGCAGCCGCTCGGTTTGGTTGTAGGCCCGGGCTATAATCTGCTTGTTTAGCACGACTACCGCCCCAATTGGTATTTCCTCTTCTGCAAAAGCATACCGCGCCTGCTTAAGGGCTTCGCGCATGTAGGCGTCGTGTGAGGTCATGGAGCTGTTATTGCGAAGAATGAAGCAATCTTTCCTCTGTTTGCTGAAAAGTGTCTTTAACAGCCAAGCCCTTGGACATCCGTGCGTCGAGGGATTATCTGTTTAGGAAAAGTAAGGCTTCGAGAGGACGGAATGCTTCGTCGTACCTCCTCGCAAGGACAGTTTCCAACTTCTTGCAATCTACTTCATTGAAATGCTCTGCATAACGGCGTGGGCGGTGGGCTGCCACTGGGCTTGCTCGTCGGCGGGCGCTACGAAGGTGAACACCGTGAGCTGGTCGCCTTCGATGGTGTACTGCACCATCTGGTAGCGGCGAATAGGGGCTAGGTTGCTGGCCCGGCGTGTGTCTGTCACCGACGAAACGAACTCCAGCATCACAAAATCACGCTTGTTGACGGTGCGAATATCCTCGGCCAGAAAATCCACTTTGGAGTACATATTCTGAATGCTGGCTTTGTAAATCTTGAGCAGCAGTGCATAATCCCGATTATTGAAGGTGCTCGGCTTCTGCGCTACGCTGAAATCGACGCGGCCACTGGGGTTGCTGAATACGGCCAGCGGCTTGCGCGGGGCCGGATATTTCACCGCAATACCGTCGTCGGGAAGGGATTGGAAGCCTTCAGGTACGCCTACAGTGATATTTTTGCTGACTACTGTTTTTTTGAGCTTGGGCGCGGCAAACGCCGTCAGCAGCAGCACGGTCAGCAGGAGGGGAGCAAATCGGAAGAAGGGAGCAGTAGTTTTCATACAGGGCGGAAAGGTACAATGTAACGCCAAGCGCCAGCCTGGTGAGTCGTTGCTGCCGTTGCCAGGAATGCCTCACCAATAGTTTGGTAGGATTCCCGCAAATGCAAAGCTCCGAAGTAGGATAACTTCGGAGCTGCGAAAAGAAGTTTCAAGTAAGGCTAGCGGCGCTTTTTGCGGGCTACTGCTGGCGCCGGATACGTTACTTTCACTTTCTTCCAGTATACATAATTGCCGGTTTTGGCTTCGATGAGGTAGTTGCCAGCCGGAATGCGGCCCAGGTCAACGGGGGCCCCGGTGTTGTTGGTAGGGTCGAGGGCCGTGGTATAGACGGGCTGGCTCTTGTAGTTGGTCATCACCAGGGTGCCAGGCTTGGTGAACTGCTGCGTGAAGCTGAGCATGATGCTCTGCCCGCCGGTAGCCGGGAATATATCGATGCCCGACAAGGTCTCGATGCGCTTGATGGGGCCATTCAACGTCACCGGTTCCGCCTCCGATTTGGTTTTTACTGCGGTGCCGTCAGCCGCCTTGGCTTTGGTCTTGATTTTGGTTTGCGCCTGCGAAGAAAAAGAAAACAGAACGGCAGCTAGAACGAGGAGAGCGGAGCGTTTCATGAGCGAAGCAAGAATAAGAAAAGGTCGAGCAGGTTAGGACGTAATTGGATCAGCGATTTGCATACTCCGTGCCGAACTTACAGCAAGACAATGAAAAAGGCTCCATTCTCGGTGAAAACAAGCATTTTTCACAAATCAATGTGGTTTTCTTTACAATCGACAGATGGGGTTTTTAGTATCCCACTGATTTTTCCTGTCTACCTTTGGCAGGTTTCGTGTTGCCCGTTGAAGCTCAGCTAGCTCTAGCGCGTCAGAACTAGAAACCAGAAACCAGAAATTAGAAACCAGAATGCTCCGGACTCACACCTGCGGCGAATTGCGCCCCGAACACGTTGGTTTAACCGTTACGCTCTGTGGCTGGGTGCAGCGCACGCGCGACAAAGGCGGCATCAGCTGGATAGATCTCCGCGACCGGTACGGCCTCACCCAGCTCACCCTGGAAGAAGGCGTGGAGTCGGATGAAACCCGCGCCCAGGCCCGTCAGCTCGGCCGCGAGTTTGTGCTGTGCGTAACCGGCAAAGTAGCCGAGCGCTACTCCAAAAACGACAAAATACCCACTGGCGGTATCGAAATTCGAGTCGAGAAGCTCGATGTGCTTAACCCGGCCAAGCTGCCGCCCTTCCTTATCGAAGACGAAACCGACGGCGGCGACGACCTGCGCCTGAAGTACCGCTACCTCGACTTGCGCCGCAACACGGTGCGCCAGAACCTGATGCTGCGTCACCGCGTGGCCCAGGCCACCCGCCGCTACCTCGACGGCCAGGATTTCATTGAAGTGGAAACCCCCGTGCTCATCAAAAGTACGCCCGAAGGTGCCCGCGACTTTGTGGTGCCGTCCCGCATGAACCCCGGCGAGTTCTACGCCATCCCCCAGAGCCCCCAGACCTTCAAGCAGCTGCTCACGGTGCGGGCTTCCCACCGTACC
>NZ_CAXTBM010000124.1:0-7297 GCF_964242765.1 uncultured Hymenobacter sp. | reverse complement strand
CCAGTGGCCAGGGAAGCCAGTAAGCACAGGGCGAGAAGAGGGCGAGAAAAGGACATAAAGCAGAAAAAGTATAAGGGTGTGGACCCCATACGCGAAAATCGCACCACTTGTCTATTTCAAATGCCCTATATCTTCAACCTCGACAATCAGGAAGCCGCCGCAGCAAGAGACGAGGCACCAGAGGAGGCGACAGTGGCCCCCGCTACCCGACTGGTTTTCAAGTGCTGCGCCGTAAAATGCGCCACTGCCATGGTCGTAAGCATCGGGTTTACGCCGCTGCACGCCGGAAACGCCGATGCATCGGCCACGAACAGGTTGCGGACTTCGTACGTTTCGCCGGTTGGGCTAACCGGATGGGTGAACGAATCGCCGCCCATGCGGCACGTGCTCATCTGGTGGGCACTATAGAGGCCATACTGGTTGGGTTTCCAACTTAAATGCGGCAGTTGCGTCAGCACTTCGGGGTTCTGGATTTGGCCTTGGTTCGCGTGCAAGGTGGGCAAGGTGCCATGTGGTAAAAAAATGGTGTGCGCTCCTGCCGCCGCATGAATTTCGGCCGCTGCCCGCACGCCCGTTAGCATGTGCGCCCGGTCGTAATCACTAAGCGCATAATCAACCAGCACATGGCCGTGCTTGTCGATGTTGACGCGGCCACCGTCCCGGTCTCGCGTCAGGACAATGAACGAGCCCATATGCGCCGCCTGCTGCATCAGCTTCTTGTGCTGCGCGCCCGATAGCCAGGGCAGCACCATGCTCATCAGGCCCGCGTGGGCGGGTGGCGTTTCCAGCTTGGCGCCGTAGTTACTGCCGCCGAGTTTGGTGAAGCTGTCGTTGACCACCGACATACTCGGTCCAAACCAGGGGTTCATGGCTTGCTCGTACAGGGCCGATACCACCACTGTGGGGTGCAGATTGAGGTGGCGACCCAGGTGCGGGTGCTTCAGGCCGCTACGCAGTAGTAAGGCGGGCGTCTGGATGGCGCCACCCGCCACTACCACCCGCTGGGCCCGTACGGTTACGCGCACTTGCTGCCCAGTGGCCGTCGTATGTACGGCCACGGCGCCCGTCGCCCGGTTATTGGCAATCGTCACGCGCTCCACTTGGGTGTCGGCCAGCAGCCGGGCGCCGTGCTCGAATGCCTGCAACAGATAGGTGTTGAGGGTGCCTTGCTTGATGCCGTAGGCGTCGCCCATGGTGCTGTAGCCCAGGCCACAAAAGTGCGCTTCTGAATCGGTAAGGCCTTTCTCGTTGCGCGGAATCAGCTTTACGTGTTGCCCCAGCTTGGTTGAGCCCTCCCAGAGGGCCTGGTTCTGGCCGTTGTGGCGCGGGTAGTTGGTGTTTACGCTCAGCGCTTCACTCACGGCATCCACACTTTTCTGAAAGTCAGAAGAGGTGAAATGCGGTACCATGTGCTCTTGCGCCCACTCTTGCAGCACGTAGTCGGGCGTGCGGAAAGCGCCGGCCCAGTTAACGGTGGTGCCCCCACCCAGGCAGGAACCCGCTAACAGGCTGATGCTGCCATCCTGGGTGCTGAGCGCTCCTTTGCCGTCGTAGAGTTTGCCGAGCATGTCCACCTCCCGCTGCGTGAAGTCGCAGCCGTGGCAGTAGGGACCCTTTTCCAGTACCAACACATCGTGGCCGGCGGCGGCTAGCTCGCCAGCTACCACGCCCCCGCCCGCGCCGCTGCCAATCACCAGCACCTCGCAGTCGTAAACCACATCGTGGGTGGGCTGCAAAGTTTGAATGGGTTTCGGCATATCCACCACGTTGTCCGCCGGTAGTGGCCCCACGTACCCAATGCTTTCCCACACCGGGTTGCCAGCTTCGGCCGAGGAACCGCCGTAGTACAGAAATACGAATAGCTTGCGCAAGGCGTGAAAGCCTTTGCGAAGTTGCGGCAAGTTGCTTTGCGCCCAGCTTTGCAGCATCTTCTCGCGCTGGGCAGGTTGCAAGTAATTGAACGGCCGCAACGGCCCAAACCACGTCAAACCCAGCGTGACCGTATCAAGTAAGTCCAGCAGCTTCAGGAACTCCACTTGCGCACCGGCAGGCTGCTCGTCCAGCACCTCGCCTATCTTATCGAGGTCCACGCCTTCAGAACCGCGGCGCTGCCAGTAGGCGGCATGTTCAGCGGGCCCTTCCATGGGCGGAATAAAGGTGTCGGCAAGGGCGCGTAACGTCACGCGTTGGGCTTCGGTGAAGATCATACTACTTGAAGAAGCAGGGCTGGGAATTTGCCGACTTAGGGATGCTAGCCGGGTCTGAAAATATCGGACTTTTTCGCCAGAAATACTCGGCTTGCATACAAAATAACATGCAACAGGTAGGCTGACTCAATATGTTTCGGGGGCTAGCTGCGCATGGCGCGCAAACTGAACATAAAACGCACGCAGTCAGCATTTCCTGCTTTATCACTTTCACTTACAGCCACCGCAGCAGCCAGCCCACCATGCGCTGTACTTTGGGAGTGTAAGGCGGATAGAAGCTTTTGATGCCGGTGCGGCCAGTGCGCTGCTTGAGCACCGATTTTTCGTTGGAGAAGGCCAGAAAGCCCGCGTAGCCGTGGGCGCGGCCGATGCCGCTGTTGCCGGCCCCACCGAAAGGCAGTTCGGGGTGCGCCAGTTGCAGGATGGTTTCGTTGACGGCTGCACCGCCGGCCGGGATGTTGCGCAGCAAATAGCGCTGGTTTTCCTTGTTCTGGGTGAATACATACAGCGCCAGCGGCCGGGGCCGCGAATTCACCTCGTTGGTGGCTTCCATCAGGGTGCGGAAAGTGCGCACAGGCAGCAGCGGCCCGAAAATTTCCTCTTGCATCACGCGGCTGTCGGCGGCCGGATTCAGCAGCACGGTAGGTTCGATGAAGCGCTGCTGCGCATCGACGTGGCCGCCCATGGCTACCGTGGCCCCGTGGTGCTGCGCGTCTTCCAGCAGGCCGGCCACCCGCTCGAAGTGGTGCTGGTTCACGATGCGCGCAAACGAATCGGAAGCCGCCACACCCCGACCATCAGCATTGTAGAACCGGTGCACTACGGCCCGCATTTCGGCTAGCAATGGCTCCTGCACCGCTTCGTGCACCAGCAAATAGTCGGGGGCCACGCAGGTCTGACCGGCGTTGATGCCTTTGCCCCACACGATTTTCTCGGCCGCGTCGCGCAGGTCAGCGGTTTCATCCACGATGACCGGGCTTTTGCCGCCTAGCTCCAGCGTGACGCTGGTGAGGTGTTCGGCGGCGGCCCGCATCACTATTTTGCCTACTTGCGGGCTACCCGTGAAGAAAATATGGTCGAAGGGCAGCTTAAGAAGTTCGGTAGCTACTTCCTTGTCCCCTTCTACTACTGCTACTTCCGCCGGGTCGAAAACCTCGCGGGCCATACGGCTGAGCAGGGCGGCCACGCTGGGCGTCATTTCAGAAGGCTTGATGATAACGCAGTTGCCCGCCGCTAGTGCCGATATCAGCGGGTCGATGGCGAGGTAGAACGGGTAATTCCAGGGCGCCATGATGAGGCAGACGCCCTTGGGCTCGGCCTGCTTCCAGCCGCGCGCGCCCATCAACGCCAGCGGCGTATCCACCGGCTGTACCGAAGTCCACTGCTTGAGGTGTTTGAGCGTGTGCTTCAGTTCCGTCTGCGACGGCCAGACTTCGGTGACGTCGGTTTCGGTGGCGGGCTTGCGGAAATCGGCGTACAGGGCCTGTTGAATGGCCGGGCGGTTTAACTCTATCCACTCCCCTAATTTGCGCAGACGGGCTGCCCGTGGACCAGCATCTTCGCGGCGCAGCGCTTCCGAACGGGCTTGCTGCCGCTTGAAAAGTTGTTGCAAGTCAAGTGTTTCGGGCGGGGAGGAAATAGGGGCAACGAGAGGCTCCATAAAAACAAGCTGTAGGCGAGAAGTAGGTCGTGGTACTACGTAAGGTTGGCAGCTTTCACTGAACTGCCAACTATTGTCTGGCAGTCAAAGTTCTGCGCCCTGCGTCAGCTTTTGGTCTTGCTTCCGCTGCCACCAGTTACCGACCGTTGTTCCACTGCATCCGCTATGTAGCTAGCAAGCTTCTTCCTCTTAAGCTACTGACGCTAAGTTCACTCCGTAAACCAACGCACTATTTCTGTCGGCAAGGCGTTAAGGCAGCTTGTCTTTTACTTTTTGAATGCCCGTTTTGTCTTTACGCTTCCTGTACCCTTTGCGCCGGTTTGGTCTGGCAATCCTTTTTCTAGCTTGTCCATTGCTGTTGCTAGCCGACGCTCCACCTACCTCTAGGCAGGAACCACTGCACCTGCGGGTACAGCGCATTGCCCCGGATGTGTTCGTGCATACCTCCTACCGCCGCTTCCCCGGCAATCCAGTCCCGATACCGTCCAACGGCCTCATCGTCAAAACCAAAACCGGCGCTTTAGTAGTAGACACCGCCTGGGACCCCGACCAAACAATGGAGTTGCTGCGTTGGGTGGCCGACAGTTTGCACCAGCGCGTGCGCCTCGTGGTTATCACCCACGCGCACGAAGACCGACTAGGCGGCTTGGCCGTGTTGCAAGCCAACAACATCAAGGTGTACAGTACTCCTCCTACCGCCGAGCATGCCGCTACTATGGCTTTCGGGGTGCCCACGCCGGCCATCAAGCCCTACACCGTGATACGGGCCGGCCGTACCCGGTTGGAGTTGTTCTATCCCGGTCCCGGTCACTCCCCCGACAATATGGTGGCGTGGCTACCAACTCAGCAAGTACTCTTCGGCGGCTGCCTGATAAAAGGAGCCAACGCCACCACGCTCGGCAACATCGATGATGCAAACCTAAAGCAATGGCCGGTGAGTGTGCGCAAGGTAGAAGCCCGTTATCCGAAGGCGACCCTAGTAGTGCCGGGTCATGGCCAGTGGGCCGATGCCAGCTTGTTCAAGCATACCCTGGAACTGCTGCACTCCCCAAGCAGCAAACCACAGACCGCGCTGAGTGATAATCCGTAAGCCCTCAGCTTGAAACATTGAATAGGAGTTGCGTACCTCTTCCTCACAACAAAACGACGCCCGGTCTATACCAGGCGTCGTTTTGTTGTGAGGAAGAGGCACTGCCAGCGGCAATTGTTGTGGCACCAATCCAAAGACCGCACGCTGCCTATAGGTACCGCTAAAGTTATTCTTTGCTGAACTTCACCGTGAGGCGCTGCTGGGCATCGGTATACAAGATCAGGTAACTGCCGCGCGCCAGACTAGCGGTGCGAACGTAGGTTTCGCGTGTACCGGCAGCAGCAGGCAAAACCATGGCTTTACGCCCATCGAAGCTGTAAACCGTGAGGCTGGCACCACGGCCGGCTACCGGGTGCGCCAGGGTTAGCGCGTGCTGCGAGGGGTTGGGATATGCCTGAAGCAGTTCGGCGGCCGGGCCCGAAGCGGCAACGGCCAGTACGGGCGCCGTGAGGCCGTTCAGGTAGTTTTCTAGCATGGTGTAGCCGTTGGCGCCGCGGGTGTTGCGGTCGGTGGCATCTTCGGGATTAAGCCCCATGCTGACTTCCCAGGTGTTGGGCATACCGTCGTGGTCGACATCAGCGGGGGCGGGCAGAGAGTTGAGTACGGGCCAGGCCACCTGCGAGGTGCTGTAAGGCGTGCCGTGCGGGAAGCCACCCTGCACATCAATCAGGCTCCCGGTGCGGTTGAGTACATCGTTGACGATGCGCTGGTCGAGGGCGTCGCGGACGGGCAACACGCAGCCGGCGTTTTGCAGCACAGCCGTGTAGGCCTCCAAGGCACTTTGCGCCGGCAACGCCACCATAGCGAAGGGCGTTGTTGCTTTGGCCGAAGTGGTATCGGCGCGCGTGCCGCCGTTCATAACGGCGCCCAGCCAGTTGCGCGCGGTGGCGGCCGGGTAGCCATCCACGTAGTTGCCGGTCAGGTAGTACTTGCCGTAGGGCAGCGGGTTGCTGCCGGAAGTTAACTTGTAGGGATTCAAGACTTCGCTGCGAATTGCAACCCCGCCCGAAGAGCCGGTTGGAGTGGAGGGGCCATACTTGTAGTAGTTGCCGACGACGTTGTAGTTGCCACCTTCGCCCCCGTTCACATTGTACGAGGCCCAGTTATAAAGCACGTTGTTGCGGAAATCCACGTTTTCCTGCCCGACGGTATTGGGCGAGAGGTTGCGGCTACCGTCGAAGCGGGGCATCCGGCCGCGCATGTGGGCCAGCAGATTGTGGTGCATGCTGGCGTGCCGCCCACCCCAGATGCCGCCGTAGCCGTGACGCTCGAAGTCGGTGTCGCCGGTTTCGAAGTGGTAAGAGTAGTCGAGCGGCTCGCTGATCAGGTTCCACTGCAAGGTGGTGCTGTCGCCGCGGTACACGGTGCAGGCTTCGTCCGCCGACCAGCTCATGGTGCAATGGTCGATCATGATTTTGCGGTACCCGATGCCGCCAAAAGCATCATCGTCGCCGCTGCCGTTCACCATGCCTTGATTCTGATTTTTGTCGCCGAGGCGAAACCGCACGAAGCGAATAATGATGTTGTCGGCGTTGACACTAACCGGAAAATCGGCGATGCAGATACCGTCGCCGGGCGCAGTTTGACCGGCGATGGTGGTGTTGGCGCGGTTCAGGCGCAAGTCGGCCAGCAAGTGGATAGTGCCTGATACTCGGAACACCACTGTACGGTAAGTGGCCGGCTGCGTAACGGCATAGCGCAAACTACCGGGTTGGCCGTCGTCGCTCAGATTGGTCACTTCGAAAACGGTAGTAGCCGTGGCTGCCGTGCCGCGGCCCCCCGAGGTATACTTGCCGGCTCCTTCCGCTCCCGGAAACGAGGGCAACTGGGCCTGGACCGTAGAGGCTAGGGTTGCGAGCTTGATGGCTAGACCAAGAAGCAAGCCGCGCCGCGCTAAGTTGTTTTTCTGTTGTGGGAAAGTAGAGTTTTCAAGCATAGGAGGAAATTTAGAAAAGGAACCTGAACGACTATTGGGCTGTGCTTGCAAGCTGCTTGAGTATTCAGTTAGTAATGCACAGCTACTTCTAGTTCTAGAACTTGGCGAAACAGACCAGGTAAAAAGCCATACTACTGATTTTCAATGCAAACGCAGCGGCAACATAGCTTTTTTAGTTGCGGAATCGTTGCCGGCAACGTTGCCAGATATATAGTTTCCACTGCCTACGTAAAGGCAACTGACACCACTCGTTGTTCGACCAATAAACGAAAGGAAAAGCAGAAACTTTGTTCAAACCAAGCCCCTGTACCAGCTAGATGCAGGGGTTTGGTTTTGAAAGAAGGAACGCCGTTAGTTTTTCGCTTTCCGCTCTCCATCATCGGCGTCGCGCTTCACCTTCGTAC
>NZ_CAXTBM010000123.1:0-7356 GCF_964242765.1 uncultured Hymenobacter sp. | reverse complement strand
CCGCGCCGCCCGCAACGGCAACCCGCTCGGCTACAGCCCCGACGGCGGCCCGGACTTGAGCTTCGACTTTCCAGTTGATTTCGCGCAGGCGCCTGCCGTTAGCCAAGATGCGGCTATCACCAACTTGTTTTACTGGAACAACCTGATGCACGACGTAATGGCCCACAAAGGCTTCGACGAAGTGAGCGGCAACTTCCAGGTCACCAACTACACCGGCACGGGCCTCGGCAACGACGATGTGCGGGCTGAAGCACAGGATGGCGGCGGCACCAACAACGCCAACTTCTCGACCCCCGTTGATGGGGCGCGCCCCCGCATGCAGATGTACCTCTGGCCCGGCATCATTCGCGCATCTCTATCGGTAGCGCAGCCTTCTCCCGCGGCTGGCAACTATTCGGGTGTGGCCGCTGGCTTCGGCCCGAAGCTTTCGTCTGCCACTGCCGTTACAGGTAACTTGGTGTTGGTAAACGACGCCGCATCCACTTCGCTGGGGTGCACCACTCCCTTCGTAAATGCAACGGCACTCAGCGGCAATATTGCTGTGGTAGATCGGGGTACTTGCGACTTCACGGCTAAGGTGCGCAACGCGCAGCTAGCCGGTGCAAAAGCCGTAATCGTAGTCAACAACGTGGCTGGTGATCCTACCGTGATGGGCGGCACCGACACCGTGAACGTGCGCATTCCGTCCATCATGATTTCGTTGGCGGACGGTACTACGCTCAAAAACACCCTGAGCGGCGGCGCTACGCCAGCAGCCTCCTTGATCGGTCAGGTGCCACCGCCTGACCGCGACGGCGACTTCGACAACGGCGTAATTGCCCACGAATACGGCCACGGCATTTCCAACCGCCTGACTGGTGGCCCGGCCAACTCTAGCTGCCTTGGCAACGCCGAGCAGATGGGCGAGGGCTGGAGCGACTTCTTTGGCCTCTGGATGACCACCAAGCCCGGCGATCAAGGCTTTACTCCGCGCGGCATCGGTACATATGTATCGTATCAGCCTACCACTGGCGCGGGCATCCGGCCCCAGCGCTACTCGACGGATTTTGCAGTCAACAACCAGACGTATGCCAACATCGGGGTGGCGCCTTACACGGCCGTGCACGCCATTGGCTCGGTATGGGCTGCCACGCTCTGGGACTTGAACTGGAAGCTGATAGAGAAATACGGCTACAACCGCAACCTAAAGGCTGCCACGGGCGGCAATAACATTGCCTTGAAACTGGTGCTCGATGGCTTGAAGCTGCAAGTCTGCCGGCCTGGCTTCCTCGATGGCCGCGACGCTATTCTCAAAGCCGATTCCATCTACAACAACAAAGCCAACACCTACCTGATCTGGCAGGTATTCGCTCGGCGGGGCATGGGCATCGATGCCGTACAAGGCTCCAGCAACCTTGTCAACGACCAAGTAGCCGGCTATCTGATTCCGACCCGGGTGCTGGCCACTCAGTCGCAACAGCAGCGCGACGAGATGGTGGAGTTGTTCCCGAACCCCGCCAGCACTGAGCTAACGGTGCGCCTGCCCCTAAGCAGCAAAACTCCCGTGCAAGTGACGGTACTGGATATGCTCGGCAAGACCGTGCAAACGGCGGCGGCTCCATCGGCGGAGTTGCAGCGTGGCTTCCGCCTCAACACCAGCACTTTGGCGCCGGGCCTGTACGTGGTGCAGCTACGCTCGTCGGCGGGCACCTTCACCAAGAAAGTCCTGATTCAGCACTAAGCGGGAGCGTTACGGTTGCTAGTTGATGGCACATAAAACCCCGGTGGGCAACAGCTCACCGGGGTTTTTAGTATTTAGTAGGAGCATAGCTATGCTAAAGCAAGGTTGCAGTGAAATGCGGAGAACAGTTTTAAGCAATTGATTAGTAGAACGCTGTATCAATAAAATTCCGGGCTTTCCAGTCTTCATTCAAGAATGGACGTACAAAACTCGACAATGGCTTTCGGGCCAGACGTATTTTGTACTTCAATTGCCATCCTTATGAAAACGAAGAACCTCGCAATACTTACTGCTCTCATCTTGGGTGCCACCGCAACTGCGCAAGCGCAGGTCACACCTACCTCGCCCCAGAGAGGGGGCGTCATGAACCAAACCACTATTCCGCCGGCCAGCCAAAGCAATCCTGGCACCATCGACCAGCGTACTCCCACTACCACTAATCCAACCCAACTGAGCACCGGTAGCCCGACGCAGATGGGCACGAGCACCATCGACCAGCAGCCCATGCAACGCTCAACCACCATAAACCAGCAAAGCGTGGAGCAGCGGACTGGGGCTGCCACTACCCAGCCCATGAACACGGGCGTAAACCAGCGGCGCCAAACCAACACCCAACAACGCCCCACCAATACGGCCACGCCGCGTCCGTAGTCGTTAGCCTATAGCCTCGGTAGCTGTCCTGCGTTGATGGCCCACCGTGCAGCCCAGCCCCTGCTCGAGCTTTTGTAGCTTGGGCGGGGGCTGCGGCTTATAGGCAGGCCATACAACAAAGAGCCCCTGACTACTAGTAGTGTCAGGGGCTTGGGCGTTTTGATACGGTTGGTTCTTCTAAGCACTTATTGCTCACAGCCGGAACCCACCAACTACCAGGTTTACGCAGCTTGTAGCTTGGCGCCAAGCTGGAGCAGCAAGTCGCCGAGTTCGTGGAGCTGGGCCTGGAAATCGGGGGAGGCGTGGGTGGCGGCCTGGTTGGTTTGGGAGCCTAACATGCTCAGGGAATTGCCGATGGCTTCGGGATTGAGGTTGCCGCTGCTAAGCAAAGACTGTAAGTTGCCCACTTCCCGCCCAACGTCTTGCAGCGCTGGCTCACCACTCTGGAGCAGGCGCTGCTGCCAGGTTTCGGTGTTGTCGAGGGCGCCGCTGATAGGAATGCTGGTGAGGCCATTTTGCAGCGCGTGAATGGTAGCGCCTAAAAGTTCGTGGTTCATGATACGAGGTGTATAGAGAAAGGTATGCTGTGGTGCTTAGGAGCACTAGTTGCCATCGGTGGCTTGGGGCTGCTCGACTTCGGCAGCGGGCACTTTGTCTTTTTTGGCACGGGGCTTTCGGGGCTTGGGGGCCGCGGCGTCGATTTCTAAGATCTGCTTGGGCGTAAACACCGGCGGCTCGTAGCCCTCCGGCGCAGGCGGAAGCAGCGTCAGTTCGCGCATGATGCCGCAGGCGCGGTGTGCACTGGCTTCCTTGTCTTTGATTTCGAGCATGATATCAACATCCAAGTCGCCTAGCTCCCGCAGAAAATCCCGAAACAAATCCTCTTCGATGGCCGCTACGTGCTTGCCCCGTCGCTCGCCGTGCGACTGCGAACTGTAGTCCATCATCATAATGCCGTCGCGGGTGGGGTGCCAGGTGGCCGCGGCTAAGCGCAAGGCTTCGGCCATGGGCTCCCCGTTGTTGAGGCATTCGTGGTGAAAGTTGTCGAAAAGAATGGGAGTGCCGGTGGCAGCGTGCAATTCCAGGCAGTCGCGCAAGCTAAACAGCCGGTCGTCGTTCTCGACCACTACCCGTACTTGCACGGCCGGCGGCAGCGTGTGCCACACTGCAATGAAGCGCGCAATAGCCGTGTCTCGGTCGCCGTAGAGGCCACCGAGGTGAATCTGGAGCTTGGCCGTGCTGTCCAGTTCCATCAAGTCCAGCATCGAACCCTGATACACCAACTCAGCAATGCTGCGCCCCACAATGTCGGGGTTCGGCGAGTTGAGCACCACGAACTGGTCGGGGTGCATCGACACGCGCATATTGTGGGTTTTGATGAAGTCGCCGATGGCCTTGAACTCCGGCGCGAACCGGGTTTGCCAAGGAAAGGTGTTGACGGGATGAGAGCCGAACGGCACGATGTCGGAGCCGATGCGAAAGAACATGAGCCCGTGTTCCAGATTGTATTCCAGAATGCGTTTCAAGCAAGTTAAGTTGGAGGCAACGGTTTGCTCTACCCGCTCGTCGGAGTAGGAAGCCAACCGGAACGTGGACGCCGAGGTGCAGTCCAACGAATTATTCATGCAAGGATACCCGATTTTCATCTTCGGGCTTACGGAGTGGCGGGATAGTAGGTTGGTGGAATAGTCCATTGTCATTGCGAGTGCCGCGAAGCAATCCATCCTCTCGAAGTTGAAAACTTGATAAACAGACAAGCCCTTGACAACTGGTTACGTCGAGGGCTTGTCGCATTTCAGGGTTTCCAGCTTCACAGAGGACAGATTACTTCTTTCCTCGCAATGACAACAACCGACTATTTAGCAGTCAGCAACCGCCTCACTCATACCCCCGGTTATTCTTGAAGTTCTTGTTGTACTTCTGGCGGGCTTTGCGAGCAGCTTCGGCAGCTTCGGCGGCGCGTATTTCCTCCATTTTGCGTCGCTCCTGGCCAGCCCTAGAAAATTGGTCGTAAATCAAGCTGACGGGGTTGGCTAGCGAAGGAGTGGGAGCGGCCGGGGCCGTCGAATCAACCTCGAATAGCGGTTTGGGCGCGGGCGGGCGCTTGACGGCACTGGTAGGCGCCGTGCTGGGGCGCTTGATGTTGCGCAAGGCTTTGTTGATGGCGGCCCGGTCGGGGCGGCCTTCCGTTACGCGCACTTCCCCCAGCATCACACTGTCGCGCATCAACGACACTTGAATAACGAGTTGGGAAAGACCCGTGCCGCCCATCGGAAATCGACGGGTTTTGAAGCCCACTGCCCGGAATACCAGTGTATCGGTGTTTTGCACTTCGATTCGAAAGTCGCCTTCAGCATTGGCTACCACGCCCCGGCCGCTGCGCTGCACCAGCACGGCTGCGCCCGGCACGGCTCGCCCGGTACCCGCTTCCGATACCGAGCCCGTCACGCGCACCTGCGCCGTTGCTCCCAGCGGCAACAGCAAAAACAATAGCCACCCCAATAGCCTCCGGCCTAGCTTGCTTGCAGCAAATCCGCTTGAAATAGAATTCGGTAAGTTCATTGGCCTATACAAACGCAAGCAAGGGGCAAGTTATCTCATAAGAGAGTTAAAAAAAGCCCGCACCGTTGCAGGTGCGGGCTTTCAGACACGTAAGACCAGACAAAACTACTTGATCTTGACGTCCTTACCGTTTTCGGGCTTCAGTTTTACGGTGCCATCATCACCATCAATCTTGGCTTTGTTGCCTTCCGCATCCTTGATTTTTATGTCGCCGTCGGCTTTCACTTTCATTTTGCCGCCTTCGCCGCCACTCATGCTTTCTGTTTCGGTAGACGCGCTGGCGGAGTTGTCGGTTTCAGCTGGCGCGCTGCTGTCGTCCATGTAGGCTTCCTCGTAGTAAGTTGGGCGGCTGGTTTCGTACGTGGTATACGATTCAGCGGGCAGATACCCCTTGAACTCATTATCGGTTTCCGAGTAGGCACTACGCATGTCGGCAGCCATACCAGCGGTGTCGGAAGCGTACTTGGTGCGCAATTCGCCGAGGCGCTGGGCGCGGGTGTAGTAGGTGGTCCGGATGCGCGACACCATGGCGGTGTCCGTGATTTTCATGTCGGCCGCCATCTTATCGGCAATGCGTTGGGCGCGGCTCCGATATTGCATGTCCATGTCGCCAGTGGCGGCGGTGCTGGTAGTAGCGGTTTCGGTGGCCGTTGTGGCTTCCGTGGTGGTGGTGCTGTCGCCACACGAAGCGAGCGTGGAGGCGGCAATCGGGAAAAGCAACAGGAGCTTTTTCATGGAAACGGATTTAGTGAGAGGGAGAGAGAATGAATTGCGCATATACGCCGCCATCTCGACAGCGGTTACTTGCGCTTCATACTAATGGGCCAACAACAAAGAAGCCGCGGTTCCGTACGGCCGCGGCTTCTTTGTTGATCTGAATGGGACATCAGTCCAGGAAGTGGCGCAGAAAGGGCTGCGTCAGGCCTGCCGGCTGCATTAGGCCCGGCGCAATTCGAATACCGTTATTTCGGGCAGAAAACCTACCCGACCAGGATAACCGAGGAAACCCAGACCGGTATTCACGTACAAATATTGCTGGCCCTGCTGGTAGAGACCCGCCCACTGCTTGTACACGTATTGTACTGGGCTCCACTTCAGGAACGGCAGATTGATACCGAACTGCATGCCGTGCGTGTGGCCGGCCAGCATCAAATCGATATCCGGAAACTCGGGGCGCACCTGCGCATCCCAGTGCGAAGGGTCGTGGGAAAGTAGAATCTTAAATGGCGCATCAGGAGCCGCGGCTGCGTGGGCTTTGGCTAGGTTGCCATATTTGGGGAAGCGCATGGCCGCGCCCCAGTTCTGAATGCCGAGGATAGCAATTTTCTCGCCGTTGCGCTCTACATGGTGTGTTTCGTCTAGGAGCAGCTTCCAGCCGATTTGGGCGTGGTTGCGCTTGAGCCGTTCTAGGTTCGCGCGCTTGGCCTCGATACCTCCTTGCTCGGTCCAATCCACGTAGTCGGCGTAGTCGTGGTTGCCGAGGATGGAGAGCTTGGGCAGCTTGCTTTGAATCTGGGCCAGCGTCGGGATGTGGTCTTCCACTTCGGTAGCCACATTGTTCACCAAGTCGCCAGTCATCACCACGAGGTCGGCATTTTGCTGGTTGATAAGCGCCACGGCGCGCTGCAAGGGCTCCGTTGAAGCGAAGCTGCCGGTGTGGAGGTCGGAAATCTGGAGCAACTTAAAGCCATCAAACGCAGCGGGCAGGTTGGGGAAACGCAGCGTTACGCGCTTCACCCGATAGTCGGTGCCGCCCTTCACCACGCCCCAAACCAGCGAGGCAAACGGCACGGCGGCTACCAGCAAGGCCAGCTTGCTCAGAAATTCACTGCGCGGAATGGTTGGCCCGGCGCCCGTAGCGGTGGGGTTGCCGGAAATGCGACCTGCTATCCAACGTGCACCGCGTACCAAGTCTTCGGGAAACAAGAACAACAGAACAACCAGTTTGGACAGCAGCAACGCCAGCAACACGCTGCCCAAGTAGGCTTTGTAGGGCGCATGGCCTTGCCCGCGCGTGGCCAAGGACCACATGCCCAAGCCCCAAACCAGGATGGTAATCAGCCAGTATAGGTAACCGGCCGTTTTGCGGGCTACCGGAGCCGCGCTGTGAAATGCCGTGCGGACGGCTTGGAAGCCATACCACTCAGCCAATAAAAACAACAGCAAAAACAGAATGCCAGAAAGGGAGCGAAACATAGTAGGAGGGAAGAGCCGTCGGCCAAAACAAGGAAGTTGGTAGATAGCAAGCAGACGCTGCTAGTAGTTCCACCAACTACAAGACCGTCGGGCGTAACAACGCAGACGGCGGAATGGGGTTTTTACTTTATTTTCCGGGCCCTGCAATCCTGATGCCGCATGCAAACCCCTGACCATCTGTCCGAAAATCAGCCCGCCGAAGAAGCCACGCCCGTGCGCTACGAAAC
>NZ_CAXTBM010000122.1:0-7780 GCF_964242765.1 uncultured Hymenobacter sp. | reverse complement strand
CCTTCGAGTACGGCGCGCCGCCCCACGGCGGCATCGCCTTCGGCTTCGACCGCCTGTGCAGTCTCTTCGGCGGCGCCGATTCCATCCGTGACTTCATTGCCTTCCCGAAAAACAACTCCGGCCGCGACGTCATGATTGATTCGCCCTCGCCCATTTCGGAAGTGCAGCTTAAGGAACTGAGCATTAAGACGGCAGTGGTGGGGAAGTAGAACCCAAGCGTTATTGACACGAAAGCGGCGCCTGATGTATCAGGCGCCGCTTTCTGCTTTTTACGTGCAAACTATTCTTGGTTCAAGTATTGTTGCTTCGATACGTAATTAGATGTTTGTCTAAATAACTAATTGTTTTGAACGCTCTCTTTAAAGCCCTCAACGACCCTACCCGGCGCGCCATTCTGGAACTGCTCCGCGAACAGTCGTGCACGGCCGGGGAAATAGCCGAACATTTTCAGTTCTCGAAACCGACCATTAGCCACCACCTCGATCTACTCCGCCAGGCCAACCTTGTATCCAGCGACAAGCAAGGCCAATTCGTCACCTACACGCTCAACATGACCGTGCTGGACGAACTACTGGGTTGGCTGTTGCAATTCAAGTTATGAGAAAGCAATTATTGAAGGGAGTGTTAATAGCCTTAGTTGCACTGCTGCCTTTGTTTTACTGGTACTATCTCAGGCCAACGCTGCTAGCTCAAATTCCTCGGCATTACACCAACGGCCATGCAGATGGCTTTACCAGCCAGCAATGGCTGTGTGAGTTAGCTTGGTTACCTGTGGTGCTGTACCTGACCTTGACGTTTATACCACAGATACACACCCTACAGTTTGGCTGGTGGCGAAGCCGCCGTCAGCGGCAGCTACGAGCAGTAGTAGTTGCTGCCGCTAGCTGTATAATACTTGCCATTATGTATCGAGCAGCCCACACCAGCTTATCAGTACTTCCATGAAAACTTCCTTCTCCATCCGGCACTTGCTCACGCTATTAGCCCTGGCGCTGCCTTCTCTGTATTTAGTGTACACATGGAACGCACTGCCCGCGCAGATTCCTACGCATTTCGACATCAGCGGCAATGCCAATGGCTACACAAGCAAGCAGAACATCTGGATAGTATGTGTCCTCTTGCCGCTGAGTATTTACTTATTGTTCCTGTTTATTCCCCGCTTCGACCCCAAGCAGTGCCTCGATGCCAGCAACCCCAACTATCATGAAGCTGACACTGGCGTTTGTGGGGCTGTTGAGCGGAATAGGTATTTATTGCTTGTACGCGACATTGCATCCGGCCTTAAAGCCGGGTCGGGGCATAGCCCTGGTGTTGGGGCTGTTTTTCGCGCTGGTGGGCAACTACCTCACTACCGTGCAGCCCAACTACTTCGTAGGCTTCAAAACGCCGTGGGCGCTGGAGTTTCCGCGCATTTGGGTGCGCGTGCATCGTTTAGGCGGCCGGTTGTTCTTTGCTAGCGGGGTGCTGAGTGCGGTGCTGGCGTTAGTGCTCCCGGTGCAAGTGGCTACGGTGATGCTGCTGGTGGGTGTCTTCGCGTCGGTGGCGGTGGCGGTGGTGTACTGGTATTCGTATTGGCTATACAAGAAGGAAATGCAGGCCGCTAATGCAGGATAGTAACCTGCTGCCGAAGTGCTTGAGCCTTCATACAAAAAGCGCTACCCTTTAGCTAGGATAGCGCTTTTTACGTTCCGAAACTGATACGACAGGTTGCTTTGGGTTATAGCTTCACTTCTTTCTCGTTGTCGTCGAGGAGGCGGTCCATGATTTCGTGATAAGGGTCGACGGCGACGGAGGCGGGCTTCTGGTTGACGATAAATTGCAGCTTGTTGTCGCCGGCTTTGAGGCGGTGCTTGGCGAGTAGGAGTGGTGCGACGGGCTTTTTGTCTTTGGCAGGCTCGGGGAAGATGGCGATAGGCAGATAGTCGTGGAGAGGCGCAGGGCGCTGGTTGCCGAGGCTATCGGCGTAGAGCTTCTCGCTGTGCACCGTGAAATTCACTTGGTAGCGGCCATCGGATAACTTCTTGGCGGTGGCGGCTGTCACGCGGTTATTGTAGAGCGTAATCCGGTCGAAGAGGTCGGTGAGCATGTTTTGCATGGAATCGGGCGCGGCGCGGCGCAGATAGCCGATGAACTCGGGCGAGTTGGTATAGGGCGGGCCTTGGAAAGCCACGGCCTTCACGTAGTCGCGCAGGGCGCCGTTGAGCTTGGCTTCGCCCATATAATCCTGCAAGGCATACATCACCACCGAACCTTTACGGTAATGTATGTAGGGCTGATTCTCAACCAGTGCGAGCGGCACTTCTTTCTTCTGCTCCAGAGCCCGGCCGGTGAGGTAGCCGTTCATGTCGAACTTCAAAAACTTGCCCATTTTGGCGGCGCCATAATGATGCTTCATTACCATCAGGGCGCTGTATTCGGCCATGCTTTCGGCCATGAGTGTGCTGCCCTGCACATTGCCGCCAATTACCTGATGAGCCCACCACTGGTGTGCCACTTCGTGGGCCGTCACGTAGAGCGGGTAGTCGATATCGTCGGGGTTATCATCATCGACGCGGGCAACAAAGCCGATGGCTTCCGAAAACGGGATGGTGTTGGCAAAGCTTTGCGCGAACTGCTGGTAGCGCGGAAACTCTAGAATGCGCACCTGCTGGTGCTGGTAGGGCGAGAAGTTGGCCGAGCAATACGCCAGGGCTTCTTTGGCGCCGGCGGCCATGCGCTCGAGGTTATAGGCGTGGCCGGGTTGGTAGTAGATTTCAATCGGGATGGTGCGGTGCCCAGCGGTGTCCACCCACTTATCGGTGTACTTCTGGTAGCGGGCCGAGAGGAAGGTGTAGAAGTTAAGCATCGGCCGGTCCATCTTATAGGTGAAGTAGCGGCGGCCATCTTTCAGCCACTCCTTCTGCAAGTAGCCCGGCGCCAAAGCCGTTTGGTCGGCGTCGGTGCTCACGGTCGTTTCAAACCGAATCCAATCCGCATCGTTGCTGATATAGGTGTTCTGGCGAGCCTTCAGGTTGTTGACGGGGGCCATGCGAGGTTTGGGCTTGAGGCCGTAGTTTTTACGGTCTTGGTCGCCGGATAGCTCCGCATCTTCGCGGTAGCCAAGGCCAGGCAAGTAGTTGGAGCTAACGAAGGTACCATTGCCTACGATGTCGGTGTTGGGCCGGTCGTTGGGGAAGCCGCGCTGCTGGTAGTGCAGCTCCAGCGTGAGGGGCAGCGAGTCGCCGGGGGCCAGCGGACGGGTGAGGCGGTAGATTCGGAAGCCGAGGGTGGTATCATTGAGGGCCAATGTGGCTTGGCCGGGCGCACCGAGTGCCAGTTGCCGTACGCGCGGGTTCTGCTCGGCGGGTAAGCTCACAATCACCGTATCGAGCGGCTGGCTGTGGCGGTTCACCACGGTCATTTGGCCCTTGAAGTGCACCGCCCGAATGCTAGGATAGATGTCGGTGTTCAAACTTACGGCCGTAATGCGCGGCTGCGGTACATCCTTGAAGCGGCGGTACTGCTTTTCGTAGCTCACTTGTAACTTTTCCTGCTCTTTAGGCGTGAGGTACTCGTTGAGAATGTTGGTGTTGTAGAACACGAAGCTGCCCGCTCCTACGGCTATCAGCAGCCCTAGCGCCAAGGCCGCCGTGCTGCCCATGCTCCAGCGGCGGCGTGCTTCACGCAGGCGTTGGCTGGTATCGGTGCCGCGCACCCACAGCAGGTTGGCCGCCAGTACCAGCAGAATAGCCACGCCCACCCAGAACAGCTTGGTCCACCAGAAACCAGGCAAAAACGAGCCGTAACCGTTCATGTCGGAATACGGCAACTGGGAGCTGCCGCCGTAGCTGAGCAGCCGGTGCGTGAGGCCAAGCTGCCCGCGAAAGATGTTGGCCAGATAATAGACTACCAGCACGAAATGCCCCACATACTTGTTGTTGACGAGCACCTGCACCACCATGGCCAGCACGCAAAGTAGCAGTAAGTACGGTAGCGTCAGCCCAAACAGGGCCTGCACATACAAGCCAATCTCGTAGTGGAAATAGCCCTTGAACGTCTGGACCAGCAGGCCGCAGAGCAGCACCACCATCAATAGCACTACTTGCACCAGCCCAAGCGCCGTAAGCTTGCTCAGGAACGGTACCCAGCTCGGCACCGGCACGGCGTCGGCAATCTGGGCTACGCCGGCGTCCCGCTCGCGCCACACCAACTCCCCACTGTAGTAGATAATGATAATCAGCAGAAACAAGAAAAACGTGCCGCTCAGTACGCTCACCACTTCGCCCGTTACGGGATAGGTGGTGGTGTCGAACATCTTGCCGATTTGGGCAGCATTGGCCAGCAGAAAGATGACGCCCGCTGCTACAATGGCCACGAAATACACGCTGCGCACAATGCCCCGGAATTCCAGCTTGGTCAGGCTCCAATATTGCCGGAGGTGCATGCCGGCCGTGAAAAGCTGCGTAACCTGCGGCAGGCGAAGGCTAGTGGCTAAGTTCTGGGTGGGCAGTGCCAACTCAGTTGCCAACGAAGCCGCTTTGCGCTTACTAGGGGCTTTGTCGGCGGCAAAAGCAGAAAACCGGAACCGCGCGTAGCAGAAAGCCAGCAAGCTCAAGGCCACGCTCAACCACACGGCCCGGTTTAGTAGCACAAACGAATTGAGCGGCAGCAGGCGGCTGTTCTTCTCGGCGGCCGTCCAGTAACGAGTGGTTAGTTCGAGGGCGCCGATGCTAAAAGCATCAAGCGCGGCCACTAGGTGCTCGTTCTTGAGGTCGGAGATATAGGCGCTGGAAACCAGGTAGGCCACCAGTAGCACCACGGCGCCAATGTAGGTGCTCAGAATGTTGCGGGTGAGCGTGGCCAGCGTGAAAAACACCGCTCCTGTAAAGAGCAAATTGGGTAGCACAACCACCACGTAAGGCCAGAAGTAGGAGCCCGCTGGCGCGCTCGGCAAGAATCGGTCAGCTTCCACCCAGGGCATCACGCCCGCCAGGGCCGCGCCCACTCCAATGCCGCTGAACACCAGCACGGCAATCAGGTAAGAGCCGAAAAAGCGCCCACCCAGATAGCCCCATTTACTGATGGGCGTGGTATAGAATAGCGGGTGCGTGCGGTATTCAAAGTCGCGGTACACCGGGTTGCCCATCAACGAGGAGGCAATGATGATACCGAACACGCTGATAATGGTGAAGACGATTTGCAGCGAAAACGGCGAGTTAATTTTCACTGATTGCCCATCACCGCCAAGCCCAACCCGAACTGCCGAGCCGAAGCCACCCCCGGCCGCTGTCACCAGCAAAAAGGTCATCAGCGCCAACAAACCAAAGTAAATCCAGGTGGCTGGTCGCCGCAGCCGGTATTTAAGTTCGAAAAGAAGTATGGAAAGGAACATAGCGTAGTTAACTCCGACTGTCAGCCGGGTGAATGAAGAAGTGCAAGCAGAAATAAGTGGGCAGAATAGCCTGACAATCAAAAGATTGACGTTACACTTGGGCTGCCGCTACCGTTTGCTGCCCTGTAATCTGTGCGAAGTACACGTCTTCCAAGTCTGGCGCTACGGCTTCAAATCCGCTATCCGGCGCGGTGGGGGCTAACACGTGCACCACCGTTTTGCCGGCAAACAGGCGCGAGCTGATAACGTTGTGGCTGGCTTGCAAAGCGGGTAGCTCGGTTTTCTCGATCAGCTTGCGCCATACCTTGCCTTGTAACTCGTTGATCACCGTAAGCGGGTCGCCGGTGAGCAGCACTTCGCCTTTGTTGATGATGGCCATGTGTCGGCACAGGTCGCTCACATCCGACACGATGTGCGTACTCAGAATAACCACCAGGTTCTCACCAATCTCGCTCAGCAGGTTGTGGAAGCGGTTGCGTTCGGCGGGGTCGAGGCCGGCGGTGGGTTCGTCCACGATAATAAGGCGCGGATTGCCGAGCAAAGCCTGGGCAATACCGAACCGCTGCTTCATGCCGCCCGAATAGCCCCCTACGTGCTTTTTGCGCACGTCGTAGAGGTTGGTTTGCTGCAACAGCGCCGCTACCATTTCCTTGCGCTCTTTGGCGTTGGCAATGCCTTTGAGCACCGCAAAGTGGTCGAGCAGTTCCTCGGCCGACACGCGCGGGTACACCCCAAATTCCTGCGGCAGATAGCCCAGCACACGGCGCACCGCTTCTTTGTCGCGCAGCACATCAATGTCGTCCAGGTAGATGGAACCGGCGTCGGCGTCCTGCAACGTGGCAATAGTGCGCATCAAACTGCTTTTGCCGGCTCCGTTGGGACCCAGCAAGCCGAACATGCCGTTTGGAATTGTCAGCGTTACGTTGCGCAGTGCCTGCGTGCCGTTGGGGTAGGTTTTAGATAAGTTCTCGATGACAAGCGGCATGCGAATAGAAAGTAGGAGTGGAAGAGAGAAAGTAGAAGTACTAAAGAATAAGCCTCTTAGCGGCCTGTGCGGGGACCAAAAGCGGGTTTGGCAGCGAGCTAGTGAAGTGGAACAGTCTGGCAGAATCAAGACGAGCGGTTACCTAGCTGTTGCTGTATCGTTGGAAGAGCCGCCACATTACACCACCTATATATAAAGCTATAGATACCCCGAGCAAGCTAACAGTTGCTCAGCAGCAGTAGGCTATGAGAACTTCAGTAAATTAGGGTCGTCGAATATTATTTGGGTGAAGGTGGAGGAGGATAGCTATTATACCGACGAGCTTGGAATATCCGTGAGGGACTATAGCGCGCTCTTGGTGTTGCTGCTGTTGCTGCTAAGTGCAGGAGCAAGTGCGCAGCCCGTGGCACGCAGTGAAAGCGCAACTCCTTCGCCAGCCTTTCGCACGCTTACCACCGCCGATGGGTTGGCTGAAAACAGCGTGTATGCCATTGTGCAGGACCGGCGGGGTTTTCTGTGGGTGGCCACCCAAGATGGGCTATGCCGCTACGATGGGGTAGGATTTCGCACCTTCCGCAACGATGCCCAGCGCCCTTCCAGCCTCGGCAGCAACTTCGTGCTGGCGCTCTGCCAAGACCAAGCTGGCAACCTATGGGCCGGCACTGGCGGCGGCCTTTCCTGCTACACTCCCCGCACCAACCAGTTCCGCACGTACCGCGCCGCCCCCGGCGATTCCAGCGGGCTAACCGACAGTTTTGTCCGCACTGTGCTCTGCGACCGACAAGGAAATGTGTGGGCCGGCACCGAGAGCGGCTTGCACCGCTTCAACCCCGTTACGCAGCGCTTCACGGTGTTTCGGCATCAGCCGTCGGCCGGCGCGAGTGTCCGCTACAACGCGGTGCGCGCCCTGGTTCAGGACCGGGCCGGCACCGTGTGGGTGGGCACGGGGGAAGGCCGCATCAGTTACTTCGATTCTGGCCGTGGGCAACTGGTACCAGATGCACGCCTGCGGTCCACTAGTGCCATTACTGCCCTGTGCGCCGACCGGGCCGGTGGCCTATGGGTAGGCACCGAAGCCCAGGGTCTACACTACCTGCCAGCAACTGGCGGAACTGTTCGCAGCTTTGGGCCCGGTAAGCAGCTTGGTAGCCTGCCGGTTGGACGGATCAGAACGATATTGGAAGACCAGAGCGGAACGATATGGGTGGGTACTACTGAGGGTTTGTGCCGCTACGATGCCAAGACCGGCACGTTTCATCGGTTGCAGCACCAACCTCGCAACTCTCGCAGCCTTCCCGAAAACACGGTGCAAGCGCTAGGGCAGGACCGATCTGGCCTGTTGTGGGTAGGCACCGAGGCCGGCCTGAGTTGCGCCAATCTGCGCCCCACAGCTTTTGGCAGCCTCGATACAGGAACTCCCGGAC
>NZ_CAXTBM010000121.1:0-7919 GCF_964242765.1 uncultured Hymenobacter sp. | reverse complement strand
GCTTTACGGCGACTACTTGATCCTGAACTACAGTATTAGCCAGATTCCCGGTCACTTGTGGCGCGGCCCCACAATGCCACGCCGCAAACAGGCCGTATACGTGGTGCTGGAGCCTCGACAGGGCAACTACGAGGCCGTGGCCGTATACCCGCTGGAGCCTAGCGTACCTGCCAACCAAGTGGTGCTCCGTGGTTGGGTGGCCGATGCCTTTCGGCGCAGCATACGCCTGCGCTACGGTTTCGAGCGGTATTATGTGCCGGAAGACACAGGCCGCAAACTGAAGCCGAAACAGTCGTTACGGGTGCAAGTTAGTATTGCCCCGTGGGGGCAGGCCCGAATCAAGCAGGTGGACGTGTTGCCCGTTTCTTTAACTCCACCAACTCGATAATACTTTCAGCTAGCGAAATCAGGCTTTAGATGAATTGAAAAGTCACCGTGTACACCAACTGGCTTGACAGCTTAAGCACACGGCGGCCCTTTCGATAATTTCTAGCTTTAGGCTGCTATTGTTACAACGAATTCTTTTCCAATAGCTTTCGATCAGCCGCAGACAGGTCAACTAAGGCGTATTTCTGCTGATCGGTGATGGTCATTTCATCTAAGGCGTCCACCAAGTCGCGGTATTTAGCATCCTGGCCAGCCTTGATAAGCACAGTGGGTGCTGGTAGTTGGCGCTGCCGCTGGAGCAGTACCCGCCGCAATCCTTCCGATTTGAAAGTAGTGGTGTGCAGCGTGGCGGGGCGGGCTTCGGTATTCAAGCCGAAAAAGTAATGCACTTGGCCGTTTTTCCCTAGTAGCAAAGTAAGCGCTTGTTTTTCAGATACATCAGACGGAGTACCCTTCCCATCAGGCATCGTTAACTGCATCACGGTCGGCTTATTGAAAGAAGCCGTCAGGATGAAGAAGGTGAGCAGCAGGAAGGCGAGGTCGACCATGGGAGTCATGTCGATGCGCGTTGACATTTTCTTGCGGCGAGGTTTGGTGCCACGGCCAGCGGGAGCGGAAGATGAAATTTCAGCCATAACGAGAACGGTATATAGTGAACGGACAACCAAGCAACGGTACGGTTCAGCTGCTTATTGCTTGTTGGTCCACTCACTATCTGCCGCAACCCTTATAACAACCCTGCTACGGCTAGAACCACCTCACACCCGCAGGCGTCAGGCAGGCGTGCAGCCGTATATCACCGGCCCAAGCATCTGCAATTTTCGGCACTGGCGGTTCTAGGCTCAGGCCAATGCGCAGCGCATCAGGACGGCACTCCAGCAAGAACCGGTCGTAGAAGCCTTTCCCGTAGCCTACCCGGTGGCCTTCTTCGTCGAAGGCAAGCAGCGGCACCAGAACAGCATCAAGTTGCGCTGGCAAAACCTCTTCAGCTCCAACTGGCTCGGGAATACCCCACCGATTTTCAACTAATTGGGTATCAGGAGAGAGGTGATAATGGCGCAGTCGTTGGCCATCTGGTTGAACCACGGGCACGGCTAGCTGTACGGGCAACCGTTGCTCCCAAACCCAATGAATGATGCCCCAGGTATCGGGTTCGTGCTGCTGCGGGATGGGGAGAAATATGTGCAGCCAAGTCCACGCCGCCACACTGAAATTGTCGAGCAAGTGTTTCTGTAGCTCCGCACTCCGGCGCACCACTTCGGTTGCAGGCAGCGTCCGGCGACGCGCCAACATGTCGCGGCGCAAATCGGCTTTAGTCATGGCAGCATCCGCTTTGGCTTGTGGTAAATCATTCTTCTTCGAGCACCGTAAATTCCAGCGCCAGCGGGTCGAAAGCCTCCAATAGCTGGTCGATAAACTGCGGATTGTTGATTAGGATACTAAGTATGTTATCAACTCGCTCCTGCAACTGGCCATCGGGCATAAGTTTGTCTTTGAGAGCGGCAAGTTGGCTATAAGCGGTTTCATGCTTGGCTTCCGCCGCTTTGCTAAGGCGCTTTTCCAGGCTAGCAAGACTAGTAGCCGCTTTCTGCAACTCGGCAGCCACGGTGCGCACCAAGGTCGGGTCGAGGCGCTGAGCCAAGTCGGATACCTCTTTGAACACGGCCGCTAGTGCTTGTTGCTGGGCAGCCAAACTGATTTCTTCCTGCCCCAACGATGCGCCTACTTGCTTCTTCAAGTCCGGCAGCGGCCGGAAGATGTCGGTCGGGGTTAGGCCGAGCTTGCGTAGCTTGCCTACGCTGGCTTTTCCTATGTACTGAGCCGAATTGCGGAGCAGCAGGATCGGGTACGGCACCTGATTGTCGGCAAACACCTGCTTCAACTGAAACCAGTACGCCACCTCCGCGCCCCCCCCGATATAACACAGGTTTGGTAACAGCAGCTCCTGATACAGCGGCCGGAGTACCACGTTGGGGCTGAATTGCTCGGGGTGTTGCCGGGCCAGGTCCAGCAGTTCTTCTTGCGTGTGGCACCGGTTGGTATTGCGCACCGTTATCTGCACGCAGTCGGCGGCCGCGTCGTATTCCAGCCGCTCCCGCTTGCCGGTATCCGTCAGAAAAAACAGGTTCAGGGGGCGCGAATACACCTGGGGCTTGAAACCGGCAGCTTCCAGTTGCGCATTAGCCGTTTGCACGGCTTTGTTGGAGGCTTGCTCTAGAATCTCGCGCTCCAACACCGGCACTAGGGCCTGCTTTAAGTCGGGCCGATCTGCATCGAGGCTTACTAAGCCATACTGCCCAAACAAGCTGTGCGTGAGTTGGCGCATAGCGTCGGCCAGGGTCGCCGACTCTTGGTAGGCTTCGTGGAAAGCGGCGGGTACGTCGGCGGGTAGCTGGTCGAGCAATTGGTCGCGCAGGCCGTCTAGCTTCAGCCGGCCGACTGGTCCACCTTGCTCAGTTGAATTCCACTCGTACTTCTTCCCAAATAGGTGCAAATGGTTGATTTCGGCGAAGTCGTGGTCTTCGGTAGCCATCCAGTACAGCGGCACGAAATCGTACTGCGGATAGTGTTCCTTCAACTGGCGGCTAAGCTTTAGGGCTGTCACTATTTTGTACACAAAGTACAGCGGACCAGTTAGCAAGTTGAGCTGGTGGCCAGTGGTAATAGTGAAAGTGGTGTCTTTTTCCAGTAGGTCGAGGTTGGCTTGTACCTGCTCGTGTACTTTGGGCAGCACAGCATACTGCTCTCGGAGAGAAGCTACCAGCCGCTGCCGAGCTTCGGGCGTGTACTGCCCCTTTTTCTCTTTTATTTGCGCCGCAAATTCATCGAAGGCCGGAAAGCGGTGGTAGAACGGGGTTAGGGCTTCATGCCGAGCTAGATAGGCAGTTAGCAAAGGAGAAAACGCGCCGGTATCGGCGTAGCGCAGGGTCGTGACAGACATACAGTGAAGAATAATTCGGCTATAACCGGCCAGCCGCTACAAAGTAACTGGCAATTTGCCGGATCAGCCTTACGCAAGGGTCACACCCTACAATAATCCGGGTTATATTAAAATATCAAATATTTATATATCAGTTGCTTATGATACTAGGCTAAAGCATTAAAGCCTTAAAATCGGCAACTACAAGCCACCGGTGCACGTACGTATTTCCGTGTTACAGCACTTTTAGGCGGCAGATCAGCGGGATTATTGAATTATTTACAGATTGTTAGATTAATCTCTAGAAAAAACCAGGTGGTGCTGCACCAAATCCATAATGTTTAGCAATATTTGGACATTAAAACATTTTAATGTCGAGTATTTATGGTACCTAATCCCCAACAACCCAGAATCTATTTTCCCAATCTAGACGGATTACGCACGTTAGCTTGCTTAGGAGTTTTCGCTTTTCATGGCCTTGTTGCCAAAGCGCCAGGAGACTCAGCCTCCTTCCCTGCATTTAGCATATTCAACAAAGGCACGCTAGGAGTCAACTTCTTTTATGTATTGTCCGGCTTCTTGATTACGTATCTTCTTCTCGAAGAAGAGCGAAAACATAACCAGATCGATCTGCTGGCTTTCTACCGCCGCCGTATCCTACGTATTTGGCCCTTGTTCTACGTAGTCATTGTGTATGGCTTTTTTGTGCATCCAATCATCATGCACTTGCTTCAGATGCCTCATCGTGAAACCGCAAGTCTGGGGTTGCACATGCTTTTTCTGGGCAACATGGACTCGGTATGGAAGGGCGTGCAACCAGCCGCTGGCAGCTTAGCCGTGCTGTGGTCTGTAGCCGTGGAGGAGCAGTTCTATCTGGTATGGCCCGTCCTGCTGATGTTTGTTTTCCGTCGGTGGCGGCCCGGTGCGTTTTTGCTGATTCTGGTAATTTCTTTCTGGTTCCGCTTCACGCATCAAGCTAATTTTTTTCTGACGTACCGACATTCTTTGGCCGTCATGTCGGACATGGCAATGGGTGGTGCGGCCGGCTGGCTCTGTTTCCGCTATCCGACTTTTCGCCAAGCTATAGCCGGTTGGTCGCGCTGGACCATTACGGGTATTTATCTGCTCGGCTTGCTTACTCTGGGCCCACAGAAGTTTCTCCCTTCAGCGGTAAAAGCGGTTACCGATCAGCACATCACCCAATCCTTGTTCTTTGTTCTGGTTATTCTGGAGCAGAACTACGCTACTCGCTCTTGGTTTAAAATCAAGAATATTCCTTTTCTAACGTATTGGGGAACGTTCACTTATGGTTTCTATTGCCTGCACAGCATCGTGCTCGAATGGTTGGCCATCGGATCTTACCAGTTGCACATACCTTCCACTCCGCTCAACACGCTCATCAGAGTAGCTATTGGTTTACCGCTGAGCGCGGGGCTGGCATGGTTCAGCTACACGTACTTCGAAAAGTATTTCCTGCTTTTAAAAAACAAGCACAAGCCCATCACCGAACAAGCTGGCAAGGCTATGGAGACGGTCATTACTCCGTCGGGGCAGCTTATGCAGTTGGATTTAGGAAGCCCTTCCGCGTAGCTTCTCCTACCAACAAAAAGGCCCTCCTTGCGCAAGGAGGGCCTTTTTGTTGGTAGGAGAAGCTAAACCAGTTGCCCGTACAAATCAAAGTCGGATGCTTCGTTGATCTGCACGTTGGCGAAGTCGCCGAGGCGGATGAACGTGTTTTTGGTGGCGGGCACCAACACTTCATTGTCCACTTCCGGTGAGTCGAACTCGGTGCGGCCCAGGAAGTAGCCGCTTTCCTTGCGGTCAAAGAGTACCTTGTAGGTTCGGCCAACTTTCAACTCGTTCAGTTCCATCGAAATGCCTTGCTGCAATTCCATGATCTGGTCGGCGCGGTCCTGCTTCACGTCGGCCGGTACGTCGTCGGGTAGAGAGAAGGAGTGCGTATTATCCTCGTGCGAGTACGTGAAGATACCAAGCCGGTCGAAACGGGTTTGCTCCACAAATTCGTAGAGGTCTTCGAAGTCCTGCTGCGTCTCGCCGGGGTGACCGGCAATGAGGGTGGTGCGCAATGCAACGGTGGGCACGCGTTGCCGGATGGTATCCACCAACTCGATAGTACGCCGCCGGCTAATGCCGCGACGCATCGTCTTGAGCATGTTATCCGACACGTGCTGCAACGGCATATCCAGGTACTTGCAGATGTTGGCGCGCTCGTTCATTACGTCCAGCGCCTCCAGCGGAAACTGCGACGGATACGCATACTGCATCCGAATCCACTCGATACCGTCCACATCGGAAAGGTGACGCAGCAAGTCGGCAAGCTTCCGCTCGCCGTACGCTTGCAAACCGTAGTAGGTTAGGTCTTGCGCAATCAGAATCAGCTCCTTCGTACCCTGAGCAGCCAAGCGCTTGGCTTCGCGCACCAGCTCTTCTATGGGCCGATCCACGTGCTTGCCGCGCATCAACGGGATGGCGCAGAACGAGCACGGACGGTTGCAGCCTTCGGCAATCTTGAAGTAAGCGTAGTGTTGCGGCGTGGTCAGGAGCCGCTCGCCCACCAATTCGTGCATGTAGTCGGCCTCCAGCGTTTTCATCAGCTGCGGCAGTTCCAGGGTACCGAAGTAGGCATCCACTTGCGGAATCTCTGCCTCCAGGTCGTCCTTGTAGCGTTGTGAGAGGCAGCCTGTTACGTAGAGCTTTTGCAGCTTGCCAGCTTCCTTTTCGTCGGCGTAGCGCAGAATGGTATCGATGCTTTCCTGCTTGGCGTTGTCGATAAAGCCGCAGGTGTTGATAATCACAATATTGGCGTCGCTCTTATCGGCTTCGTGCGTCACCTCGAACTGGTTGGCGCGCAACTGCCCCATCAGTACTTCCGAATCGACAACGTTCTTGGAGCAGCCAAGCGTGATGACGTTTACTTTGTTGGCCAGCTGGCTTCTAACTTTCATGCTTTTATGCTGTATGTCATCCTGAGGTGGTAGCCGAAAAACCTTGCCACGGTAGAGCGACTAGCGGCAGAACGACAAACCGTTCCATCGTTTCGTTCCGACGTGAGAAGGCCTTTGGATTGCTGGATCAGAACAACAAGGAAGAGTGGTATTACTTTTTGAACAATGAGTTGACAAAAGTGCGCCGATCAAAGAGCTGCAAATCCGTCATCTTCTCTCCCACCCCGATATAACGCACTGGCACCTGCAACTGGTCTGAGATGCCAATAACCACGCCGCCCTTGGCGGTGCCGTCGAGTTTGGTAATGGCCAGCGCTGATACCTCGGTGGCTTTCGTGAATTCTTTGGCTTGCAAAAAAGCGTTCTGGCCGGTGCTGCCATCGAGCACCAACAGCACCTCGTGGGGCGCATCCGGAATCACCTTTTGCATCACGCGCTTAATTTTATTCAGCTCGTTCATCAGGTTCACCTTGTTGTGCAGGCGGCCCGCCGTATCGATAATCACGACGTCGGCCCCCAAGTCCACGCCCTGCTTAATAGCGTCGTAGGCAACGGAGGCAGGGTCGGTATTCATGCCGTGCGAAATAACCGGCACCCCCACCCGCTGGCCCCAAATGATGAGCTGATCGACGGCAGCGGCCCGGAACGTATCAGCGGCGCCCAGCACCACCTTCTTGCCAGCGCTGTGGAACCGGTGTGCCAACTTGCCAATGGTTGTGGTCTTGCCCACGCCGTTTACGCCCACCACCATAATCACGAAGGGCTGGCCGGGGCTGTCGGGCCGGTCGAGGATAGCATTGGAGCCGGAAGTACGGTTGTCTTGCAACAAGTCCACAATTTCCTCGCGTAGAATGCGGTCCAGCTCCGAAGTGCTTACGTACTTGTCGCGGGCCACGCGCTTCTCGATCCGGTCGATGACTTTCACTGTGGTATCGATGCCAACGTCGGCGTGTACCAGCAAGGTTTCCAAGTCGTCGAGCACCGCTTCGTCCACGGTGGCTTTGCCCACTACGGCTTTGCTGAGCTGGTCGAAGAAGCTGGTTTTACTTTTTTCCAGTCCTTTATCCAACGACTCTTGTTGCTCCTTGTTTTCCTTGTCTTTTTTGAAAAAATCGAAGAGGCCCATAGGATAGGGTGTAGCGCGAAGCTCCGGCTTCGCGCAGCGTGGCAAGGGTTGAACGAGGAACTGTCAGAAGGGTCGTTTCGCTCGTTCGATGATACGCGAAGCTAAAGCTTCGCGCTATGTACAACGCAAAAAAGTCCCACACTGGCGGGACTTCTTCACTTCGGTCAGGGGGCCACGAGGGCGCTGAACTACTTAACGCCAGTGCTTAAGTACTCCTGCACTTTATCAACGGGCACCATTTCCTCGCGGAAGGTGTAGGCACCAGTCTTGTCGGATTTAACAGCGCGAATCACTTTCGCCCAGTCTTTACCGCCTGCTACTTTCAGGGTTGCTACTACTTTCTTAGCCATAACTCAATTACTTGATTTCCTTGTGAACGGTCATCTTCTTGAGCACGGGATTGAATTTTTTCAATTCAATGCGCTCAGGCGTGTTCTTGCGGTTCTTGGTGGTGACGTAGCGCGAGGTGCCCGGCTGACCCGAGTTCTTGTGCTCGGTGCATTCGAGGATTACCTGCACC
>NZ_CAXTBM010000120.1:0-7978 GCF_964242765.1 uncultured Hymenobacter sp. | reverse complement strand
TGAAGGCCAGCGGGTTGTCGGACTCGCGCCCCTCAAAGTGAATCGGGCCGATACCGGTGAAGAATTCCGTTTTAGACAGCGTGTTGGTTGACATGGAAAGGAGTAGTAGAGGTGAGAATTTGTTGCGTAAGGGTGCGGTGCCAACGGGCATACGCACTTTGATACTGCTCTTGTAGGTCGGGCGTGGGCTCCAGGGTAAGGATTCGCTCCAGACTACCAAAGGCTTCTGTAGGGCTAGCGTACACGCCTGCGCCAATACCGGCGCCCCGAGCTGCTCCCTGCGCGGCATCGGTGTTGTAGAGTTCCAGCGTCACGTTGCTGGTATTTACGAAGGCCTCGCGGAATACCGGGCTCAGGAACATATTAGCGCTGCCAGCCCGCACTTTCTGCACTTGTACGCCCATGCCCCGCATGATGTCGAGGCCATAGTTGAAGGCAAATACAATACCTTCCTGGGCTGCCCGCAGCACGTGGGCCCGCGAGTGCCGGTTGAAGCTGAGCCCGTGCAGTTCCGCTTCGGTCGGTCGGTTTTCTAGAATCCGCTCGGCCCCGTTGCCAAACGGCAAAAACAGCAACCCCTCGGCCCCTATTGGCGCCTGAGTTGCCAACTGGTTCATTTCGTCGTAAGGCAATTCGCCGACTACTTTGCGCAGCCAGCTATTAAGAATGCCGGTACCGTTTACGCACATCAGCACGCCGTTGCGCGGTTGCGCCTCCGTACTGTTGACGTGTACGAACGTGTTGACGCGCGAACGGGAATCGGAAACGGGCGTTTCGCTGATGCCGTACACCACGCCGCTCGTGCCGGCCGTAGCAGCTATTTCGCCGGCGTGCAACACGTTCAGCGAGAAGGCATTGTTGGGCTGGTCGCCAGCGCGGTAGCTAATAGGAGTGCCAGCGTGCAGGCCTAGTTCTTGCGCGGCGGCGGGCGTCAGGCGGCCGTGTTCCGCGAACGTATCAACCACTTCCGGTAGCAAGTCGCGGTTGAGGCCGTAGTAATCGAGCAAGCCTTGGGCAATGTTATGCTCGCGGAAGTTCCAGAACACGCCTTCCGACAAACCGGAAACGGTGGTTTGAAACTGCCCCGTCATTTGATACGCAATGTAGTCGCCGGGCAATTGGATCTTGTGGATTCTCTCGTAGACAGCCGGCTCGTTTTCTTTCACCCACTTCAATTTGGAGGCCGTGAAATTGCCGGGCGAGTTCAGCAAGTACTGCAAGCAATATTCCTCTCCTAATTCCGCGAAGGCTTGATTGCCGTAGTCCACGGCCCGGCTGTCGCACCAGATAATAGCCGGGCGCAGCACTTGTCCTTCCTTATCGAGCAATATTAGCCCATGCATCTGATAGGTGATGCCAATACCAGCCACCAAAGTGGGGTCGAAGCTGAATTTAGCTTTCAACTGATTGGTAGCGTTGATGGCTTCCTGCCACCATCGTTCTGGTTCCTGCTCGGCCCACCCAGCAGCCTTGGCTACGATTTCCATTTCCTGCGCCGGCGACGTGGCGCTGGCCAGACACTTGCCAGTCTCCACACTAAGCAGCGCTACTTTGATGGAGGAGCTGCCGATATCGTATCCGAGCAAGTATTTCATATGAAGAGGCAAAAGCAATAATGGGAAGGGTGGTGGTGCAAGAAACGAAGCCTACTAGCAGTCCATACTCTAGAGTCTGGATGAAGGACAAGGCTATACGGCTTCAACATCTAGAAGGCAATCCAGGCGAAATATACCGCAACTCCACCAACGACAACGCCACCAATTTCAGTTATTGAATCAACTACGCAAACAAATCTATCACAACCGTTTCCGGTAACGATTTCAGGAAATAGCTTAGCTGGAATTCTATTATCCAACAAATTTCAGGCTGAGCACAAATCCCTCTTGTTTACATAACTGCTTTCCGGGTAGCTTAGCAGTTGCGGACCTAGCTTCCTCCCGACGCTTTTAAAACTTGCCGGCCGACTCGTTCACAACTGAAGGCAAGGCTTAGGCTTGCTAGTTTTCTAGACAAGCGCCAAGGTCTATAAAGCCTGAACCTTATTTCTTCTACGTAATTCCCTCAAATCTGTCCTATGGACCAGTGCATCATCAACCTCTTCGACGAGTATACCCACGCCCCCCTCAGCCGCCGCGACTTCCTGGACCGTCTGCACAAACTAACTGGTGGCGCGGCCATGGCGGCAGCGGCACTAGCGGTATTGGAACCCGGTTACGCCCAAGCCGCCACCGTGCCCGAGCAAACCGACGACCTAGTAACGGAAGAAGTAACGTGGCCCGGCGACGCCGGCGTGACCATGAAAGGTTACTTGGTGCACCCGAAGAGTAAGAAGAAATTAGGTTCTGTAGTAGTAATTCACGAAAACCGGGGCCTCACGCCCCATATTAAGGACGTAACGCGCCGCGTAGCGCAGGCGGGCTACCTGGCTTTGGGCGTTGATGCCTTGTCAGTGTTTGGCGGTACGCCGACCAATGAGGACGAAGGCCGCACGATGATTGGTAAGCTCGACAAGCAACAAAACCTGAACAACTACCTTGCGGCCCTCACTTACTTGCGTGGCCGCAAGGATAGCAATGGCAAAACTGGCTGCGTCGGCTTCTGCTGGGGCGGCGCTATGGCCAACAGCCTAGCCGTAGCCGACCCCAAGCTGAACGCCGCCGTGGCTTATTACGGCACCCAACCCAAGGCCGAAGATGCACCCAAAATCAAGGCTGCCCTCCTACTGCACTATGCTGGCCTCGATGAGCGGGTGAATGCCGGCAAAGACGTTTACGAAGCGGCCCTGAAAGCCAACAACATCAAGTACGAGCAGTACATCTATGAAGGCGCCAACCACGCCTTCAACAACGACTCCTCCCCCGCCCGCTACAATCCCGAAGCCGCCAAACTCGCCTGGGACCGGACGCTGAAGCTGTTCAAGGAGAAGCTGGCATAAGCGGCCAGGCTTCAATGGCGCGTTAAATATTCAAACCTCTTGCATGGTACTTGCCCTAATTACTCGCCAAAGCAATTGTCTGCTGCTTGGGTTATCGATATTAATGGGCTGCGGTGATAAAGTGATGGAAACACGAGTTGTTACCAGCAAGGAAGCAAGTCCCTCCGTGCCGAACATCAACACAGAAGAAGTGGCACCTTCTATCAACTCCACCAACGTGGAATATCTGAAATGGGATACAGCCACTCTCAACGGCCGGCTACCGATGATGAGCACCAAAAAGGCTATGATTAAGGAGCTAGGTCCGCTCGATAGTCTGATAGCCGTAGATGTAAATGAGGGTTGTGGCTATTACTTCGATCAACCTCATCAAAACGCCTACATGAAGTTGACCGACTTCGAAGTCTGCGGTGATACCGCTGTTATTCGTACCATTAGCTTTCAACATGAGCCGCAGCTGACGTTACAAACGGGTAACATTCGTCTGAGTTCGAAAACCACTTTGTTGGAACTGGCTAAAACCTTCCCAATGGCAGTGAAAGGTCAAAGCGAAATGAATGTTTCTGAGCTAGGAAAAGTAATAGCTGTGAGCCTAGCGACAGGTTCGATTGTAACGGATGACTCCTGGCTACTGTTTTTTCAACGAGGAAAACTTGTACGCATAGACTATTTCATACCATGTTAACAATTTATGCTGTACCGTTGCTGGCTGTGGCACTAGTTTCTTGAGGTTTCTTCTCATTACTCCATAAACAAGCTACCCCGCTGAGAACCTCGGCGGGGTAGCTTGTTTATGGAGTAATGAGAAACGTCTGTTCCTACACCAGCAACGCCAGCAAATCCTGCTTGCCATTCAAATACTCGAAAGCAAATCCTTCTTCCACCATGCGGGCTTTGATGCCTTCTACATCGTGGGGTTGTTTGACTTCGACGCCGATGAAAACGGGGCCTTTTTCTTTGTTGTTCTTCTTGATGTACTGAAACTGGATGATGTCGTCGCCCTCGTGTAGCACGTTGTTGACGAAGCGGCGGAGGGCGCCGGGGGCTTGGTTGAAGGTCACCATGAAGTAGTGCTTGAGGCCCTGGTGCTGCATGGCGCGCTCCTTGATATCCTCCATGCGGGTGATGTCGTTGTTGGAGCCGCTGACCACGCACACCACCGTCTTGCCCTTAATTTGCTCCCGGAACTGGTGCAGCGCCGAGATGGTGAGCGTACCGGCCGGTTCGAGCACGATGCCCTCTTCGTTGTACATCTTCAGCAAGTCCTGGCAGATTTGGCCTTCCGGCACCAACACTACTTCGTCCAGCAGTTCGCGGCAAATTTCGTAGGTGAGCTGGCCGGGGCACTTCACGGCCGCACCGTCCACGAAGCTGTCGATGCTGGCTAGGGCCGCGTGCTGATTGCCGCGGATGGCAGAGTACATGGAAGGCGCACCCAAGGGCTGTACGCCGATGAGCTTGGTTTTCGGGCTGAGTTGCCGGAACACGCTGGCCACACCCGACGCTAGTCCGCCGCCGCCGATGGGCATGAAGCAGTAGTCGATAGGTACGGTGGCGGCTTTCAGGATTTCCAGGCCTACGGTGGCTTGGCCTTCTACAATGGCGAGGTCATCGAAGGGATGGATGAAGGTGCTGCCCCGCTCGTCGCAGAACTCGCGGGCCGAGCGGAACGAGTCGTCGAAGCTGGCGCCGGTGAGGACCACTTCCACGTATTCTTTGCCGAAGAGCCGCACTTTGTCCACCTTTTGGGCGGGCGTTTGGGCGGGCATGAAAATGTAGCCTTTCAAGCCGAGCATCTGGCAGGCATAGGCAACGCCTTGCGCGTGGTTGCCGGCGCTGGCGCACACTATTTCCCTCTCCCCGCTAATAGGCGGCAGCGTGAGCATCTTGTGGTAGGCGCCCCGAATCTTGTAGGAGCGCACCACTTGCAAATCCTCCCGCTTCAGCAACACCGTCGCGTCGTAGGTACGCGAGAGGCCGTGGTTTTGCAGCAGCGGGGTTTTGTAGATGACGCCTTTCAGGTTGCGCGCGGCCTGCTCCACATTTTCCAGCGTGACGGCCAGCGGCGCGGCTACTTCATTTTCCATGTCCTTCGTGTTTAATGTGCCAGGCTGTAGAGACGCGACACTTCGCGTCTCGTCGTTGCTGACGTTTGCAACACCGAGCCTAGTTGCTACTTCTGCTAAGGTGCGACATCAATCGTTCAACGCCGAGACGCGAAGTATCGCGTCTCTACATCAGGCCAGTACGCTACTAGCTCAACTCTTCCACTTTTTCAGCGGCCTTCGAGCGGAGCTGACGCACGGTGGCGCCGGTCTGCCACAGTTCAGAGTCGCGCACTTCTTTGAGCTCGGTTTCCAACTCCGAGCGGTAGTTCGGGGTGGTGCCACGCTCGATGGTGCGACGCGCTTCCTCACCGCTGGCCACGCTGTCGTATAGCTCATTCAGGACGGGCAGGGTAGCTTCGCGGAACCGGCCTTTCCAGTCGAGGGCGCCGCGCTGTGCGGTTACCGAGCAGTTGCTGAACATCCAGTCCATGCCGTTTTCGCCTACCAGTGGCACGAGGCTTTGGGTGAGTTCTTCTACAGTTTCGTTGAAAGCCTCCGAAGGCGAGTGGCCACGCTGGCGCAACACCTGGTACTGCGCCTCGATGATGCCCGCCAAAGCACCCATCAGCACGCCCCGCTCGCCGGTGAGGTCGGAATATACTTCCTTCTTGAAGTCGGTTTCAAAGAGGTAGCCTGAGCCAACACCGATGCCCATCGCCACCACTTTTTCGCGGGCCTTGCCCGTGGCATCCTGGTACACCGCAAACGATGAGTTGAGGCCACCGCCGGCCACGAATAAGCGGCGCAGGCTGGTGCCGCTGCCCTTGGGCGCTACCAAAATTACGTCCACATCGGCAGGTGGGATGATGTTGGTTTGGTCATTGAACGTGATACCGAAGCCGTGCGAGAAGTACAGCGTTTTGCCGGGCGTCAACTTGGCTTTCAGCGTAGGCCACAGCGCAATTTGGCCGGCATCGGAGAGCAGGTTGCAGATGATGGTGCCACGCTCCGCCGCTTCCTCAATCGAGAACAGCGTTTCGCCTTCCACCCAACCATCTTTCAGCGCCCGCTCCCACGACGGAGAATCTTCGCGCTGACCAACAATAACGTTGAACCCGTTGTCGCGCATGTTGAGCGCCTGGCCGGGACCCTGCACCCCGTACCCGATAACGGCAATAGTTTCGTCCTTGAGAACGTCCAGCGCCTTTTCCAGGGGAAATTCCTCGCGGGTAACTACGTTTTCGTCTACTCCGCCAAAATTGATTTGTGCCATTTTGCTGTGGGCTATTAAGGGTGAATGTGTGTTGTTTTCTTTGCTGAATCAGGCCGGTTTGCGGCGGGTTCTACATCGTGAATACCTTGCTGCGGCTGTTCAGAAACTCGTTTTCGGCGGGTTCGGCGCTGGGCTCGGTCCGCTCGAACTCGCGAAGTTTGCTGTTGAAACCGTCGCTGGCCTTGATGATGGCGATGCGGGCGCTGCGCACGAATTCGATGAGTCCGTAAGGTTGCAGCACCCGAATGAGGTTGTCGGTTTCCTCGCGGTGGCCGGTGGTTTCGAAAACCGTGTAGTCTCTGCGAATTACCACGGCGCGGGCGCCGTTTTCGCGAAGCAGGCGCTCCACGATGGCTTTCTCGGCAATGACATCGGTAGGCACTTTGTAGAGCGCCATTTCCTGCCAAATCACGTCGGCGTTGGTATTGCAATAGACCTTCAGCACCTCAATTTGCTTCTCAATCTGTCCGGCCAGCTTGCTCACCACTTCCTCGGTTTCGTTGATAACGATGTTGAAGCGATGAATACCTTCCACCTCGGAAGGCGACACATTGAGGCTCTCTATGTTGATTTTGCGACGCGAGAAAATGATGGCAATGCGGTTCAGCAGCCCCACTTGGTTCTCGGTGTACGCCGTGATGTTGTATTCCTGCCGGTCGATGGATGGTTGCTGACTCATGAGTTTGTAGGTCATGTAGAGACGCGACACTTCGCGTCTCCTCGTTGCTGACGTTGTTTAGACTAAGCGTCCAGACGGCGCGGACACCGAGACGCGAAGTGTCGCGTCTCTACAGTCGTTCCGCTACCGCAGCCGGATTTCGGCTACGCTGCACCCTTGGGGCACCATGGGGAAGATGTTATTCTCTTTCGACACCATGACTTCCAGCAGGAAAGAGCCGGGGTGCTCCAGCATCTGTTGCAGGGTTTGCTTCAGCTCGGCGCGAGCCTCTACCCGTTTGCCGGCAATTCTGTAGCCGCTAGCTACAGTCACGTAATCGGGGCTGGCAATGTCCACGAAGGAGTAGCGCCGGTCGTTGAATAGCTCCTGCCACTGCCGCACCATGCCGAGGAAGCGGTTGTTGAGGATGATAATTTTCACATCGACGCCGGTTTGCATGATGGTGCCGAGTTCCTGAATGGTCATCTGCACGCCTCCGTCGCCGATGATGGCTACTACCGGGCGGTGCGGGGCACCGAACTTGGCGCCGATGGCGGCAGGCAGCGCGAAACCCATGGTACCGAGGCCGCCGCTGGTAATGTTGCTGCGCGTGTTGTTGAGCTTGGCGTAGCGGCAGGCCACCATCTGGTGCTGGCCCACGTCGGTCACGATAATCGCCTCACCTTGTGTCAATTCGTTGAGCTGCTGGATGACTTCGCCCATGGTCAGCTCCTCGCTGGTCGGGAACAGTTCCTCGCGAATAACGGCGTCCACTTCCTGCTCCATGTGCACCCGAAACCGCTCGTGCCACTCGGGGTGCAGCTTAGCCTCGACTAGCGCCGTGAGTTGCGGCAGCGTCTCTTTGCAGTCGCCCCACACGGGCACGGTAGCCGCCACGTTCTTACCGATTTCGGTGGGGTCGATGTCGAGGTGAATGACTTTGGCTTGCTTGGCGTACTTGTCGAGGCGGCCGGTTACCCGGTCGTCGAAACGCATGCCGATGGCAATGAGCACGTCGCACTCGTTGGTGAGGACGTTGGGGCCGTAGTTGCCGTGCATCCCGA
>NZ_CAXTBM010000119.1:0-8355 GCF_964242765.1 uncultured Hymenobacter sp. | reverse complement strand
GTTCAAGGCAATGGGCTTCACGGCCGGACCGCAGTAGCCACCGTTGGTTCCCTTGCCGTCCACAATTGGGTAAGGCGCAAACAAATCCAGATCAACCCCCACGATACTTTGAATGGTATTGATCAGCGAAATGGCGTCGGCACCGCCCAACCGCGCGGCCCGTGCGGGTTCGGTGATATCGGAGATATTGGGCGTGAGCTTCACGATGACCGGAATCTGCGCTACCTCCATCACCCATTCCACGATGGTGCGCAACACTTCCGGCTCCTGGCCTACTGCCGAGCCCATGCCCCGCTCGCACATGCCGTGCGGGCAGCCAAAGTTCAGCTCGATACCATCGGCGCCGGCATTGGTTACGTCCCGCACAATCTGGTGCCACTCCGCCCGGCTCTGCACCATCAGCGAAGCAATGACGGCGTGGTGCGGAAAGTGCTTTTTCACTTCCTCTATTTCGCGCAGATTGTCGGCCAGGGGGCGGTCGGAAATTAACTCAATGTTGTTGAAACCTACGAGGCGTTTGTCGCGGTAGTTTACGCCGCCGTAGCGGCTCGATACGTTCACGACGGGCACGCCCAGCGTTTTCCAGACCGCGCCCCCCCAGCCGGCATCGAAGGCTTTCATCACCTGGTAGCCTGAGTTAGTTGGCGGCGCGGAAGCCAGCCAGAAAGGATTGGGCGACTTAATTCCGGCGAAATTTATAGAGAGGTCCGGCATAACAGAGTCAGGTCAAAGAACGCCAAGGCTGCGTTCGAGCGGGAGCTGGATTATTTACAGGTCTTGAAGTGCCAGCGAGAGGCACGGGGCTTTTTACCGAGCGGTTAGGTAGGCGTGAATACCTCGCGCAGCTATTTTAGCTTCGGCAGCGGCATTTACCACTTCCGCACCGCCATTGAGGGCGTCGCCCGAAGCAAAATACTGGGGATTAGTTGTTTGGTGCGTTTGTGCGTCGGCTACAATCCGTCCTTTGTTATCGAGTTGCAGGCCGGGAATGAGGCTCAAGAAAGAGGTCTGCTTGCCTTGGCCGGTGGCTTTAATCACCATGTCGCAGGGCTCCACGAACTCGCTGCCGGGCACGGCCTGCACCTGCCCCTGCACGGTTGTGGTGCAAATAAACCGGACGCCCATAACCCACTCGTTGCCCACAATTTCGAGCGGAGCTACGTTAAACAAGCCTTTGACGCCCACACTTTTCGCTAAATCGTACTCGAAGTCGTAGGCCCCCATATCGTCCTTGCCGCGTCGGTACGCCAGAATTACATCCTCGGCGCCCAGGCGGGCCGCTTCGGAGGCCGCATCCATGGCCGTATTGCCTCCGCCCAGCACAATCACCTTGCGGCCCACCAATACCTGGTGGTGCTCGCGCCGGAGTTGCTCGATAAACTCTACCGCCCCCACACAATTCTTCCGCTCTTCCCCCGGCAACAACAACGCATTGGTTTCACCTAAGCCAATGCCCAAAAAGATGGCGTCATAAGCTTGTTCCAGCGCCAGCAGATCGGGCCGGGAGGTGATGGGCGAATTGTACTGCACCCGGTAGCTGAACTGCGCTTGCAGGTAGTCCATCTCCGCCAGCACCTCTTCGTTGGTGATTTTGTAGGGCGCAACGCCGTGCACAGTAAGGCCGGAGGGCTGAGATTTGGCCTCAAACACATCTACCTCGTAGCCCAGGGCCCGCAACTCACAGGCGCAGGAAATGCCGGCCGGCCCCGCGCCAATAACGGCCACTTTGCGGCCATTCGGCTGGCCAGGCGCAAACAAATACTTGTTGCTTTCGATAACCTGCCGCGTTGCGAAGCTTTGCAGCCGGCCAATTTCTATTGGCTTCACATCCTGCAAGTTGTACACGCACGCTCCCTCGCAGAGCACCTCCGTGGGGCACACCTTGCCGCACGCATTGCCGAAGTAGTTGGCCTCGTAAATCGTAAGGGCTGCGCCTGTCACGTTGCCCGTATTGATCTGCCGAATAAACTGCGGAATGTCAATACCGGAGGGGCAAGCCTTGATGCAAGGCGCGTCGAAGCAAAACAGGCAGCGCGAGCTTTCGTACAGGGCCTCCGTATTGTTCATCCGGGGCTTGAGCTGCGCGAAATTGGCATGAAACTCCTGTTCGGAAGTAGGAGGAGAATATTCGGCCATGGCACCGGCAATAAGTTAAGGAAGGAGTATTAGGCTGTTTTCTTCCGCGCCGCGGGGGAGAGAAGAAACAAATCGAATGGGGCGCCAGGCCGCTTACAACTCGACCAATTTCTCGTAAGTTTCGGGGCGCCGGTCGCGAAAAAATTGCCAGGTGGCGCGCACTTCATCGATCATATCGAGGTCGAACTCGGCGACCAGCAGTTCGTCTTTATCTTCGGAAGCCTGCGCAAAAATCTGTCCTCGAGGATCAACGAAGTAGGACGAGCCGTAGAACCGACCCAGGTTCCAGGGCTTCTCTTCCCCGACGCGGTTGATGCAGCCCATAAAGTAGCCATTGGCGGCGGCGTGGGCCGGCTGCTCCAGCTTCCAAAGGTACTGCGAGAGGCCCGCCACCGTTGCCGAAGGATTATACACGATTTCGGCCCCGTTCAACCCCAGCACCCGGGCCCCATCGGGGAAGTGCCGGTCGTAGCAGATGTAGACGCCGATTTTGGCATATTTGGTTTGAAACACGGGGTAACCCAGGTTGCCGGGCTTGAAGAAGTACTTTTCCCAGAAGCCGGACGTGTGAGGAATATGGTTTTTACGGTATTTGCCCAGATAAGTGCCATCAGCATCAATCACGGCGGCCGTGTTGTACAGGAAGCCCGCCGACTCCTTCTCGTACACCGGCACGATGATAACCATATTGTACTTCTTGGCATACTCGGCCATGCGCTCGGTGGTGGGACCCGGCACTGCTTCCGCCGACGCATACCAGGCGTTGTCCTGGCCCGGACAGAAGTAAGGCGTGTTGAATATCTCCTGCAAACACAGGATCTGCACGCCCTGCCGACCGGCTTCTTCGATGAAGGGCAAGTGCTTTTGCACCATGGCTTCCTTGATTTCGGCTATCGTCCCTTCGCCCTCGGTCATGGGCAGACTCATCTGGATAAGACCGGATTTAATTATTCGTGGCATGAGCTGAGGGTTCAGTTTAAGAGTTGAAAGAGCGTTAAGAACGTGTTGTTAGCGGCAAAACGGCGTTGCAAGACCTTAATCCACCGCGGCCAAAGTGACTGGGGCTATAGTTGTTAGAAGACGGTGGGGCCTCGTTTAATGAATTGGCCGTAGCCCTTGCCTACTTGGGTTTCTCCTTCCCGGACGGCCACCTGGCCCCGCAGCACTACGGTTTCTATTTTGCCCGTTAGCTCCCAGCCTTCGTAGGCCGAGTAATCGACGTTCATGTGGTGGGTGGCGGCCGAGATGGAGTGCTTGCGCTCGGGGTCAAGAATGATCAGGTCGGCATCGGCGCCGATGCTGATGGTGCCTTTGCGGGGAAACATGCCGAAAATTTTGGCAGCATTAGTAGCCGTCACGGCCACAAAGCGCGGCAAACTGATGCGGCCCTTGTGTACGCCTTCCGAAAACAGCAATTCCATGCGGTGCTCAATAGCCGGGTGGCCGTTCGGGATTTTCGAGAAGTCGTGCTGGCCTAGCTGCTTCTGTTCCCACAAAAATGGGCAATGGTCGGTGCCTACCACCTGTACCAACCCCTGATTGATACCAGCCCACAGCGTTTCCTGGTCCTTTTTCTGGCGCAGCGGCGGCGACATCACATACTTGGCTCCCTCGAAATTCTGCTCGTAGAGCGAGGCATCGAGCAGCAGGTACTGAATGCAAGTTTCCACGAAAACCCGCTGGTTGCGCCGGGTGGCCTCCCGCACCTGGTTGAGCGCGCCTTCGCAGGTTAAATGCACGATGTAGGCGTTAACGCCCGTGTAATTGGCAATGTCGGTGAAGCGGCCGGAAGCTTCCGCTTCGGTTACTTCCGGCTGGGAGAGATAGTGATACAGGGGCGACAGTTTGCCCTGAGTTCGGTGCTGGGCCACCAGCGTGTCAATCATATCGCCGTTGGTAGCGTGCACGGTCACCAGGGCGCCGTGCTTTTTCACTTCCTGCATGAGACCAACTAACTGAGCATCGTCGATCATCAGCGCGCCTTTATAGGCCATAAACGCCTTGAAAGAAGTGATGCCCTCGGCCACCATGTCCGTTATTTCGGCACGGGTTTGCTCGTTGAAATCCGTCACGGCCATGTGGAAAGAATAGTCGCCGACGGCATTGCCGGTCGCGCGCCCTTGCCACTCAGTTAAGGCTTCGCGCAGCGAATGCCCCTGCTTTTGGAGCACGAAATCGATGACCGTGGTGGTGCCGCCGTGGAGGGCAGCGCGGGTACCCGTTTCGTGGGTGTCGCTGCTGAAAGTGCCCATGAAGGGCATATCCAAGTGCACGTGCGGATCGATGCCCCCGGGTAGCACCAATTTACCTTCCGCATCGATAACCTGATCCGCGGTAGCCGGCAGATTTCGACCGATAGCGACGATGATTTCGCCTTCAATCAGCACATCACACACACTATCGGAATCAGCCGTTACGACGCGGCCATTTTTAACGAGCAAGGACGCCATTCAGAGAAGGAATGTGGAAGGAATAGGGATTAAAAATTTAGCATTTTTTCTCTACAAATTCAAATGCTGCTAACCCTCATATTTATATTCAGTGGAATTCCACCCAAAACATAGCCTGGTCTCCGGCTACTGCCGCAGCTTATAAGCACCCTGAAAACAGGTTTGAAGCGAGTAAAAGCGTCCCGGATCAGCGATTAGCTGTGTGTGTGCTGATCGGCAATGCTGATTGCTTGGGAAATAATGGTTAATCCTTCCTCTACTTCCTCTTTGGTAATATTCAGCGGGGGAGCAATGAAAATGTAGTTCCAGCGCACGAAGGTGTACATGCCCAACTCGCGAATCTTGGCCGCCACCTGGTTCATGACTTCCATTTGGTGGGGAGCGGCATTCCAGGGCGCCATGGGTTCCCGGGTTTCGCGGTTTTTCACCAACTCGATGCAGCCCAGCAGCCCTGTATTGCGGAAGTCGCCGATGGAGGGGTGTTGGGTGGCCATTTCTGCCACCCGGGCTTCGATGTACTGGCCCATCTCGGCGGCATTCTCGATCATATTTTCTTCTTCGTAGATATCGAGCACTGCCAGCGCGGCGGCGCACGAAACGGGGTGGGCCGAGTACGTTAATCCCAAAGGCAGCGGCTTATCATCGAAGGAAGAAGCAATTTGCTCGTCCACCATCACGGCCCCCAGCGGCAGGTAGCCGGCCGTGATGCCTTTGGCCATAGCCATCATGTCCACTTTCACGCCGTGGTGGTCGGAGCCGAACCACTTGCCGGTGCGGCCGAACCCGCTCATTACTTCATCGGCAATCAGCAGAATGCCGTACTTGTCGCAGATACTGCGCACCCGCTGCCAGTACGTGGGGGGATATTTTATGCAGCCCGACGTACCCGATTCGCCTTCCATCAGAATGGCCGCTACATTGCCCGGCCCTTCGTATTGAATAACTCGCTCCATGTGGGCCGCCGCCCGTTCGGCGCACTCTTCCGGCGTGGCGCTGTACCAAGGGCACCGGTAGAAATACGGGTTTTCTACGTGCACCACGCCGGGCATGGCTTGGCTGTCCACGGCTAGCTTGCGCGGATCACCGCCGGCACTGATGGCACCGTAGGAAGCCCCGTGAAATGAAAGGTACAAGGTCACAATTTTGTGACGCCCGGTGTACACCCGGGCCAGCTTGATGGCATTTTCAATGGACTCGGCGCCCCCCAACGTGAAGAAGGCCTTGGTAAGGTTGGCGGGCGTTATCTCGGCCAGCCGCCGCCCCAAGTCGCCGCGGGCTTTGGTAATCATGCCGGGGTACACGTAGCTCAGTTCCTGCATTTGCGCCGCTACCGCCTCGGTCACTTTCTGGTTGCCGTGGCCGATATTGACGTTCATCAACTGGGAAGAGAAGTCGATATAGCGCTTGCCATCCCGGTCGTACACGTACACGCCCTCGGCCCGCTCGGCATTGATGGGATTGAGCCCCGCCTGCTTCGACCAGGAGAAAAGCGTATAGTCAAGGTTGTCTTGCAGGATTTGCTGCTTGTCGTGGGTGAGCGTTTCCATGGCAAAAGGAGTTAATACAGAAGAACGGGGTAAGACAGGAGGCGTTTCTAGCTCATCCAGTTGGTGCGCGACTCGGGGTTCCACTTGGTGGTTACCTTCTTGAGTTGGGTCCAAAACTCGATGGAGCTTTTACCGGTGATGTCGCAGGCCCCGAACTTCGACTCGTTCCAGCCGCCGAACGAAAACGGCTCCCGCGGTACGGGCACCCCAATGTTGACGCCAATCATTCCGGCCGAGGCATTTTCCATTACGTAGCGCGCCAGCCCGCCGCTTTGCGTGAACACCGAGGCCGCGTTGCCGTAGTTGGAGGCGTTTTCAATGGCGAGAGCCTCGTCCAGATCGTGCGCCCGAATGATGGCCAGCACGGGCCCGAACACTTCTTCGCGCGCAATGGCCATGTCCGTCGTCACATAATCGATTATCGTTGGGCCCACGTAGTAGCCATCTTCTTGCCCGGCGACCACCGCATTGCGGCCATCGAGTAGAATATGCGCGCCTGCCTGCTCGGCTTCGGTGATGTAGCGCTCAATGCGCTCCTTGGCCTGCCGACTAATCACGGACCCCAGGTTCTTCCCCGGCACTATCTTGCGGGCTTCTTCCACCAGCCGAGCGATAATCGGCTCCACGGCGCCCACGGCCACCATGGCCGAGCCCGCCATGCAGCGCTGCCCCGCGCACCCCGACATGGAAGCTGCCACATTGGAAGCCGTCATGTCCACGTGGGCATCCGGTAACACGAGCAGGTGGTTTTTGGCCCCGCCCAACGCCACGCAGCGCTTCAAGTTGGCCGTAGCGCGTTGGTACACCACCTTCGCAATCTTGGTCGAGCCCACAAACGATACGGCTTTAATACCGGGATGGTCGCAGATGGCCTCCACGATTTCTTTGTCGCCGTGCACGATGTTGAGCACGCCATCGGGCAGTCCGGCTTCCTTCAGCAATTCGGCGATGCGACCGGCGCTGATCGGCACCTGCTCGGAAGGCTTCAAGATTAAGCAGTTGCCCAGAGCAATAGCATTCGGAATGGTCCAGTGCGGGACCATATTGGGGAAATTGAAGGGCGCGATGGATGCTACTACCCCCAGGGGCTTGCGGTCCACGCGGCACTCCACACCGGCGCTTACCTCTAGCATTTCGCCGGCTACTAGCTGGGGCAAAGAGCAGGCGAATTCGGTTAGTTCAATGGCCTTCTCTACTTCCGCCCGCGCCTCCTCGGTTGTCTTGCCGTTCTCCTCGCGAACCAAGGCGGTCAGGTCAACCAAGTTCTTCTCCAACAAGGCTTTGTAGCGGTAAAATATTTGCACCCGCTCCTTTATGGGTATGGCCGACCAGGCCGGAAAAGCGGCTTGCGCGGCCTCTACTGCTTGGTTGAGTGCTTCCCGTCCGCTTAGGGGCACGGTCGAAATCACCGATCCGCTGATGGGGCTGAACACTTCCAGGCTGCGCGAACTGGCATCCGCTACAAATTGCCCGGCGATGTAGTTGCGCACCGCAGGGTACTTCAGAACTTCGACTTCCATGAGACCGAGGATTTAATCTCTTGCAAGTAAAGAGTTTGCCGCACAAATCCAACTTGTACTGCCCACGACCCAAGGCACTGACCCTAATCAAAAAGCACCCGCTCTGAGTTGGCGCATCCGTACACAATGGGCAGCGCTTGCTGTTATCACTTGCCCTCGTTAGGGAAGGTGAAAGAGGAAGCCACTTGTCGCTTCAAGCCGGCGGCTACCGCCTGCCACGGCTGGTTCGGGAATGTGCTGGTGCAGCAGCTTAAGGGCGGCTACCGTCGCCGGCAAGGACAAGCCGTCACCAACATTGTCTGCACGCTGTCGGCCGCCAACTTGAAGTTGCCGCAGCAACCGCCTCAAGCATTTCTTTCCTCCCACTTTCTTGCTCTTGCTGCCGACTTCAAGGAACGCCCTTTTACGTGGGGCCTGCTCGCGCATATTACCACCTTCCTTTTGGAACTAGGCAATAACTGAATGTCTAGCGGCGCCCGGTAAAAGTGATTGATAGTCGGTGAGTTCCTTTGTTCAGCGCGTTTACGAATTGCTGAACGACGGCCGGAGTAGCGTGGCTGTAGCAGCCCTAGTATAGTGAAAGCAAGATGCTAGAGCCCGCCCAAGTTGTTTTCCACTACTCCCCCGTGTAGAGCCGTATTAGTGAAAGGTTGGGTAGATTTTGTCGCTTTTCCACTAGTAATTACCCAAATTGGGCACTAT
>NZ_CAXTBM010000118.1:0-9228 GCF_964242765.1 uncultured Hymenobacter sp. | reverse complement strand
CCGTATTACCAGCAGCTGTTCGAAACGTACGGCTTTCAGCTTTACTTCAAGCAATACACTTGCTACCGCGAAGTGGCCATGCAGCTTCACCCCAACTTCGAGCGGGCCGCCACGCGCTACGCCCAAGAGCACCCGGAGTTTCGGTTCGCCCATGCCAACAAGCAGGACCCGGAACACATGGCCCGCGACTTTCACCACGTCTACAACTTGGCGTGGGCGAACCACAGCGGCGTGGCGGCCATGCCCCTTGACAAGGCGCGCGACCTAGTGCAGCAAATGAAGCCCGTGCTCGACGACCGTCTGCTCTGGTTTGCCTACAACGGCGACGAGCCGGTAGCTTTCTTCGTAAGCTTGCCCGAGCTAAACCAGATTTTCAAGCACGTCGGCCACAATTTCAACTTGTGGGCCAAACTGCGCTTCCTGTGGGAAAAGCGCCGTTATAATCAACGTTCTGACAAAAAACTGTTTGGAGTCATTTTCGGAGTGGTTCCGGCTTGGCAAGGCAAAGGGGTGGAAAGCGCTTTGATGGTGCACGCGCAACAAGAGTTTATGCGCAGCGGCTATTCCGAAATCGAGATGAATTGGATTGGCGACTTCAACCCCCGCATGCTGGCCACCATCCGCTCCATCGGAGCCCGCATCTACAAAACGCACATCACGTATCGTTACCTGTTCGACCGGGAGCGGCCATTCGAACGAAGCTCTATAATTCGATAGAGAGTGAACGAGTAACTGAATAACAAGTGAAATGTGTTAGCTAACAGCCACTCCGTAAGCTACTTCACTCGTTCACTCCCTACCGGCTAAATGCCTCGTGCAGTGTCAGCACCTGCGGAATTAGCAGGTGCTCGTCGTCATTATATATTACGTGCTCGGCGCGCTGCACTTTCTCTTCCTCGCTCATTTGCTTTCCAATGATGGCCAGTACATCATCGGGGGTGCGGTGCGGGTCGCGGCGCAATACGCGCATTTGACGGACAGGTTGAGGCGCAAAAACAGTAATAATTTGGTCGAGTTGTCGGTAAGCTCCCGATTCGTACAATAAAGCGGCTTCTTTGAGCAGATAACGCGAACCTACTATTTCCTGAGTAATTGACCAAGCCTCGAAATCGCGCCCGACAGCGGGGTGTACCAGAGCGTTCAGGCGCGCTAGCTGGGTGGGGTCAGTGAAAGCTACTCGCGCCAAATACACTCGGTCGAGTTGACCAGTGGCATCAAAGGTAGCCGAACCAAATGCAGCCGTTAGCTCATCGCGCAGTAAGACATCGTGGCTCATTAGCCATTTAGCCCGCGCATCTGAGTCGTAAACGGGTGCTCCCAATACCTGGAACAAGCGGCAAACAATACTTTTTCCAGACCCTATTCCACCCGTTATACCAATGCGAAACATATCTTTTCAAGAAGACTATGTGGTTGGTGCTGACCACTCCAACGGCTTGCTCACTCATCCTCAGCAACCAAAATAGGTAGGCTACAAGCTAGCCGTTTGAACTCCCCCAGTAACTGGAACTTACTTAAGGCTGACCCGGACAGCGCGGGTAATGACGCGGCTGCCTCGGGTAGCAGCGGGAGTGGCCGTAAGCACAGGCTGCAAGCTAGAATCAGGTCCGGTGAACGAGCTGAAATGAAGCTGCACGCGCACTTCACTTCGGTCGAGGCGGGCAGTATCTTCTGCGAAGCACTGGAGTTGCACCTGTACAGTAGCAGGCTGTAGCTGGTAGTCCCGGCCTGCCGGAAAACCAGTTAGTTCTGGCACCACTTGCACCGGCACGTTCACCAGGGGTCGGGCCTGAAGGCGCACTCGCACCTCAGGCACATTGGTTTTGACTAGCTCGGGTCCTCCTATCGGGACCCGTAGTGTGCCGTTGGTGCTGCTGGCAGGTGCTTGCGGCAAATGCACTGGATACGGATTAGCCAACGCCTCCACTTGGCTGGCAGGCCCTTGAAAAACAACAGCTTGCGGCTCGAAACGGGCGGCATATGGTAGCGCCGAACCATCGGCCGCCGGACTAAGCGTGAGTGGTAGTTGCCGGCTCACCAGCCGGTCGAAGCTGACCCACAGGGTATCGCTGATCAGGTAATTGAATTGCAGGCCTTCCATGGCAGCTTGCAAGGCCGGGCGCACGGCATTTCCTGTTACGTAACGCGCAGCAGGCAAGCCCCGCAACAACGAAATTTCAGCGGGCTTTACATCTAGCATTAGCTCTTTCCGCAGTAGTTTCCATCCTCTACCAGTCACGTTTACAGCTACTTCGAGGGGTAATGGTTGTACTGGAATGTAGCGCGTATTGTCGTAGCGCCAAGCCAGCGGGTAAACGATGCGCGTGGTATACGTTTTCCCTAAAGCATTGAGCAGCCAGAAGGTACTGGCCGCCAAAAAACAAGCCGCTACAACCCGCCAATAACTGCGCCTCTCCTTGTGGAGCGGGCTGACAAACCAGCGCAGTAAACTGACAGAGCGAACAAGCGGCATATTAGAACTTCATGAATGCGAGGCTAACAACACAAATGCAGTGGCAGAAAGCCTGATTACAACAAACCAAGCGTGGTTTACTTTCTAGCTCTTATCCGGGTCTTTACTTCGCTACTCCTTAATCACCTCTTTGACTGGCTTAACTTCCCGGGCAATAGCCGAGCGGTCGAACTTAAGCCGGGTACCACGGTCAACTTCTATGGTTACGGAGTCTTCGTTCACGTCCAGCACTTTTCCGTGCAGGCCACCAATCGTAACGATGGTAGAGCCTTTCGTAATAGAATCACGAAACTTCTTGGCCTCTGCCGCTTTGCGCTGTTGCGGCCGGATCATAAAGAAATACATGACCACGGCAATGCCAATCAGCGGCAGAAAAGAAACCCAGCTTTCTCCAGCGGGTTGGGCCTGTAATAAGAGCGTAAGCAACATGTAGAGTGCCTGATTGGGTGGGAGTTGAGTGAAAAAATAGCTGCCTAACTGCGTGCGCTGTTCAACCACCTGGATTTCCAAGAACGACGTACTCAGTTACGCAGCTACTCCGTCATTCTTTATTGCGCAAGGGGGCCTTGAGAACCGTCGGGGAGGATGTTGGCTTTGATGCTAACCGTAGTGATGCTCGGCGCGGTGTTGGCGCGCACCGATACTTGTTTGTTTTGAATGCCCGACTTGCCGTGGCTATCGAACTGCACGTCAATGGTGCCTTTAGCGCCAGGTGCTATCGGCTCCTTAGACCAATTAGGCGTGGTGCAACCACACGAAGCCTGGGCGTTTTCGATGAGCAGCGGCGACTTGCCGGTGTTCGTAAATTCGAAGGTGTGCTTCACCACGTCGCCGGGTTTGATGTCGCCGAAATCGTGCTCTGCTTGGGCGAAGGTCATTACTGGCGCATTCGGATTGGGCACTTCCGTATCCGACACCACATTCGGATTGTCAACGGTTGGGTTGGCGGCAGCTTCGCTGGCATCAGTGGCAGCGGCGTTCATGCCTTCGGCGCCTACTTCAGTGGTTTTGTCTGTGTTACAGGCACTTACTAGCAGGATACTAGAAAGTAGCAAGGAGGAAAAAAAGGTGCGTTTCATATCTGTTTTAGAAGCCCCCAGCATGGCGGCACGACGTAAAAGTTTCAGTAAAATTACAGTTTATTCGCATCTAGCTAGCGCGGTTGTACGCAAAGAAGGATGCTTCTATAGCAGAACGAGTTGTAATTGCCTCGTCGTTCCACGCTAGAAGAATCCTCCGTCTTACTGCTTTGTTTTGCTGGCTAAGCTATTTGCCCAGGTTATTGATGATGGCCTGCGCAAACTCGCTCGTTGACGCCTTGCCACCCAAGTCGCCGGTGCACTTCTCCTTGTCTTTAAGCGTAGCTTCCAGCGCCTTTTCAATGGTGTCGGCGTACTGGTGCTCGCCCAAATAGTGCAGCATCATTAAGCCCGAACGCAATAGCGCGGTCGGGTTGGCTTTGCCCTGACCCGCAATATCCGGCGCCGAGCCGTGTACCGCTTCAAAAATGGCCATGTCGTCGCCGATGTTGGCGCCGGCCACTACCCCTAGGCCACCGACCAAGCCGGCGCACAAATCCGACAAGATGTCGCCGAACAGGTTGGTGGTAACCACCACGTCAAACTGCTCGGGCTTGTTGACGAGCTGCATGCACATGTTGTCGATTATTTTGTCCTCGAACACGATGTGCGGAAATTCATTGGAGGCGTCTTTGCACGCGTTTAGCATGAGCGTGCCCGCCATTTTCAGAATGTTGGCCTTGTGGGCCAGCGTCACTTTCTTGCGGCCGTGCCGATCAGCGTAAGCGAAAGCTGCCCGGCTGATTTTGCGCGAGCCTTCCTTGGTGATGCGGTTGAAAGAGTCGGCAATGCCGAGCCGCTCGTCGTACACTTCCAGGCCAGAGTAGAGCCCCTCGGTGTTTTCGCGGAACAGCACCAAGTCGATGCCTTCGTAGCGCGTCTTGATGCCCTCGGTGGTTTTAGAAGGCCGCACGTTTTGGTAGAGGTCGTACTTCTGGCGCAGCGTTATGTTGATACTCCGGAAGCCCTTGCCTACCGGCGTAGTAATAGGCCCCTTCAGCGCTACCCGGTTTTTCTCTAAAGACGACAGCAATGCCTGCGGAATTAACTCCCCCGACTGGTCGAAAGTGGTTTGGCCGGCGTTCTGCTCTTCCCACTGCACCGGTACCTGCGCCGCAGCAAAAATATCAGTTACCGCTTTCGTGATTTCGGGGCCAATGCCGTCACCGGGGATGAGAGTGATAAGGTGCATCAAGTAGTGAGTGAAGTGAGGGGATGGGGACACGAGCTTGGTGGCAGCCAAGCAATGCGCCCGCAAAGGTACCACACCAAAATGTGCTAATAACGAAAAAAGTGCGGATGAACTGATCTGCAACGGTGAGGCAACACCCCTGCAAATCAGCCCATCAGCACCTTCTCGATACGCTCGCGGCTTCTAAATGGTCTTGCGAGAATTAATTTGATTGATAAGCTGATCGACGTCGCCCAGGAGTTGCTCGGCCTTACTCTTGGCATCTTGAATAACTCGCTGGCCTTCGCTTTTGGCCGAAGACGGCCCTATATCCGAACGGCTCGTGACGAGGTTTTCGGTGAGGTCGGCTAGATTTTCGCGGTACTTTTCCAGCTTGTAACTCAGCCAGCTACGGGTTTCACGGCCCTTTTCAGGAGCGTACAATAGTCCGACGAGGGCACCGGTGAGGGCACCGCCCGTGAAGCACAGAAGACCAGTTATGGTTTTGCTACCCATGGGATTAGGAGGAAGTATGAAGGATGGGGATTGAGACAGGGAAAGTGAACCTAAGTACGCAGAAGTTACGGTTGAGATTTAATTCGCTTGTAGCAAGAGTTGCGCAGTCAAGCACCCGCCTGCTCCCTTACCAATTGGCGCTAACTTCTTGGCACCCTAGGCTACTGATTATCAAGTAGCCCGCGGCCCGACTTGCGAATGGCTCCGCTAGCCGTCAGATCTTGCGCCAATTTATCTAGAATCCCGTTCACAAACTGCTTGCTCTTGGGGGTGCTGTAAATCTTGCTGATTTCAATGTACTCGTTGATGGTTACTTTCACGGGAATACCACGGAAAAGGTGCATTTCGCACAGCGCCATCTTCAGCAGAATCTTGTCGGTGAGGGCGACGCGCTCCACGTCCCAATTCTGCGTCGATTCGGCAATGAGCTTTTCGTACTTTTCATCTTCCGTCAAAGTCTGCTTATAAAGACTTTCCGCAAACTCTTTGTCTTCCTGCCAGTTAGCCGATAGCGACATCAGCTCCAAGTTCTCGTCGGCGGCTTCGTCGAGCATCTTTACCGTTTTGAGCACCAAGTTCTTGACAATGGGCCGGTTCTCTTCCCAGTTCAAGTCGTCCTGCTCCAAGTAACGGGGCAGACTTTCCCCCTTGAAAACGTAGGTTTTGTAGAGATGCTTGAGTATTTCCTGGTCTTCGGAGTAGTTGCCGGCCGGTGCCGCCAAGTAACTCAGCAGCTCCGGGTCTTGCCGCATTTCATTACGCCACGCCAAGCGTAATACTTCCCGCTCGTCTTCGCCTTGCCACCGCTGGGAGCGGCGAATGGTAAGGTCGATTAGCTGCAAATTACCCACCAGCTTCGCAATGGCGGGGCTCTGCTCTAGCCGGGTAGTGTCGAGCAGCGGCTCCTTGGATGCCAAATGCTTGCGGGCTTCGCGGCCTTTTTCCTCTTCTAGTATCTGAAGCAGCGCCTCCGGAATATTAAGCAGGTGCAAGTACTGGTCGTGGATGCTTTCGGCGGCGTACACCATCTGGCCAGCATAGAACGAAGCGTCCTTGGCTACGGCTTTTTGGTAGTACTTGATAGCATCCTGCACGGCGTCCTGCACGTCCGAATCGTCGCTTTTCTCCGGTTCCTGGCCAGATTTGTGCCACTCCTTAAACGTAAGTTCGGCCATCTTCTGCTGTCCCTTCAGCAGACGCTTGTCCTGCGGTTCGGGCGAGGTAAGGTCAGGCGCGAAGGCATCCGCAATCCGGTCGTTAGCCAATGAAAAATCAGATCCTACGGCCTGATGGTAGGCGTACAGGGCTTGCATGACCTTGATGCGAAGCGTGCGACGGTTGAGCATGGGTTGAGTTGTCGATTGTTGATTACTGATTGTTATTAACTGATCGTTAGTTGCTTGTTCGGCTCAAGCCGGGCTTGCCAGCAATCAACCAATACCAATCAGCAATCAACAATCAGCTACTAATAAGTTGATTTGACCTTGCCGATGGCGGCAATGCGCTCTTCGGCCTGCCGGATGGCGGCAGCTTGGGGGTGGGTGTGCTCTTGCTCGGCTTTGGTGAGCACCTGGGTGGTGTAGTCGTAGATCTTCTCGGTTTGCACGAGCGCCGATTGGCGGCTGCCCCCAATTACCTCGGAGTACACGTTGATGAGGCCACCGGCATTGATGAGAAAGTCGGGCGCGTACACGATGCCGCGCTCCACAAGGGCCGGGCCGTGCACATTCTCGTCTTCCAACTGGTTGTTGGCGCAACCCGCTATGACGCGGCACTTCAAACGGTCGATAGTATCGTCGTTGATGGTGGCACCGAGCGCACAAGGCGAGTAGATGTCCACCTCTTGATCGTAGATTTCATCGAGGCTCACGGCCAGGGCGCCAAAACGGGCGGCAGCTTCCAGCGCGCGGTCTTCGTAGTAGTCGGTTAGCACGAGCTTGGCGCCTTCCTTCTGGAGGTATTCGAGCAGGTACGTGCCCACGTGGCCTACGCCTTGCACAGCAATGCGCTTGCCAGTCAGGCTGTCGGAGCCGTACGCCTTCTTAGCGGCGGCCTTCATGCCCATGTAGGTTCCGTAGGCCGTCACCGGCGAGGGGTCACCGGAGCCACCCATGCTTTCGGGCAGGCCCGCCACGTGCTTGGTTTCCATCCGGATGTATTCCATGTCCTTGGTGGTCATGTTCACATCTTCGGCCGTGATGTATTTGCCGTTCAGGTTCTGCACAAAACGGCCAAACTTGCGCAGCAAACCTTCGGTCTTCATGGTGCGGGCGTCGCCAATAATAACGGCTTTGCCGCCGCCTAAATTCAAGCCCGAAATGGCGGCTTTATAGCTCATGCCACGGGAAAGGCGCAGCACATCGTGCAGGGCTTCGGCATCGGAGGCATAGTGCCACATGCGGGTGCCGCCGAGCGCTGGCCCGAGTACCGTGTTGTGAATACCAATAATAGCACGCAGACCAGTTTCGTGGTCGTGGCAAAACACCACTTGCTCGTGCTGAAACTCGGCAATCTGACCGAAGACCGATGTATCGGTCGCTTCGTGAAATTCAACCATTGGGATGGGGATAGAATGGGTGGGAGATTGGGGGAAGAAAAGAGCGGTACTTGGTTGTTGTATCTTTGAGAGCGGTAACGCGAAGCCATGTTGCCTATTATTTGGCGTCTTTCAAGTGATTGACGTTTAATAGGCGCAGCACTTCGTGGTGCCTCCCTCAATTCGGGTGCAAAAGTAACCCAATTTCCGGTTCCGGCCATTGGGTATGCTATCTACGCGGCTGGCCGGGTCGCTGTTTTCCTGCCTTTATTTACTCCCCTCGTGCGCGCACTTTCCACTACCAATAAATACCTGTTTCGCTACAAATGGCATTTCCTCGGCGGCGTGTTGTTTGTGGCGCTGAGCACCCTGCTAGCCATTTTTCCGGCCCAGATTGTTCGCTACGCATTCGATCTGGTGGGCGAAGGCATCGACTTGTATCATCTTTTTGCGGGCACCTCTTCGCAGGGCGAAGTATACTCGCTGTTTGGCCGCAACGTGCTGCTTTATGGTATGTTGATTATCGTGCTAGCCTTGTTGCGCGGTATCTTTTTGTTTTTTATGCGCCAAACCCTCATCGTGATGAGCCGGCACGCGGAAAACGACCAGAAAAACGAAATCTATCAGCACTACCAGTCGCTGCCGCTGGCGTTCTATCGGCGCCACAGCACCGGCGACCTGATGTCGCGCATTTCGGAGGACGTGGGGCGGGTGCGCATGTATCTCGGGCCGGCGCTGATGTACTTCATGCAGCTCGTCATCCTGTTCGTGCTTATCGTGCCGCTCATGTTCATGGTGAACGTGAAGCTGACTGTCTACACACTACTGCCGCTGCCCGTACTGAGCGTCAGCATCTTCTACGTCAACAACTTGATTGAAAAGAAGAGCGACGAAATTCAGCGTTCTTTGTCGGGCATGACCACGTTTGTGCAAGAGGCCTTTTCGGGCATCCGGGTGTTGAAGTCGTTTGTGCGGGAAGAGGATTCGCACCAGCAATTTGCCGTGGCTTCCAACGAGTACAAGGAAAAGTCGCTGAGTCTGAACTTCGTGAACTCGCTGTTTTTCCCGCTGATCTTGTTTCTGGTCGGACTAAGCACCATCGTCACGGTGTATATTGGTGGCCAGGAAGTTATCCGGGGTACCATCACCACGGGCAGCATTGCCGAGTTCCTGATTTATGTGAACCTGCTGACTTGGCCCGTAACGGCCCTTGGTTGGACCAGTAGCCTCGTGCAACGTGCTGAGGCTTCTCAGGCCCGCATCAACGAGTTCTTGGACCAGAAAACCGACATTATCTCGCAGAAGAATATCGAGCAGGAAATAGTGGGCGACATCGTCTTCGACCACGTCTCGTTTACTTACCCCGACACCGGTATTCAAGCCCTGCGCGACGTCTCGTTCCGCATCCGGCCGGGCCAGACGCTGGCCATCATCGGCAACACCGGCTCCGGCA
>NZ_CAXTBM010000117.1:0-9628 GCF_964242765.1 uncultured Hymenobacter sp. | reverse complement strand
GGTGAGGCCCGTGTAAAGCAGCGTCTGCGGGTCAACAGGGCGGATATACCAAAGGCGCGTCACGAGGATACCTTTGGCCGTGCCCTTAATCATGTCTTGCACGCTTTGGGTGCCGCCTTCCATGATCCAGCCGCCGGGCCGCGGGATGTCCGGAATACCTGCTTTTTGCGCCCAAAACTGAGACGTGTAGAGGTTCTTCACCACGCCCTTCTCAATCCAGGTCATCTTCTTCTGCGGACGGCCGTCGCCAGCAAACGTGAGGCTGGCAATTTCGGCGTTGGTAGGGTCCGAGTAGATGGTTACCCGCTCATCAAACAGCTTTTCGCCTTTGCGGTTGCCGCCGCCTTTTTTGCTAAGGAAGCTGCGGCCTTCGTCGGCGTTGCGAGCATCCAACGCATTCATCAGGGCCGCCATCAGCGAGGCGTCGGAGTTGGCTACTAGGGCCGCAGGCTCCAGAATAACCGTGTATTTGCCGGGCTCAATGGCCTTGGCGTTGCGCGAGTTAGCGGCTTTGTCGGCCGCTACTTGCGTCAGGGCGCCAGCGTCGAATCCGGCGGCATCGTTGAAGTCGGCGGTGGCGTAGCCGGAACCCGTACCGTCGGGCGTGCGCACCGTGATGCTGAATTCCAGGCCCGTGTACTGCTGATATGCTTCCAGGCCTTTGTTGTTGCGCTTGGCCACAAAGCCAGCTTCATCGTTGAGAAAAGCGGCCGAACTCACCTTTTTCTCGTCGCAGATTTTCATGGTCTTGCCAATCTGCGTAGCGCGGTAGTTAGGGGTAATGCCGGCGGTGGAAGCGGCATATGACTTGGGAGCCGCTACGTACGTTTGCGGGCCAAGCAGGGGCATGTACTCTGGGCTTTCGGGGGCCAGCTTGGCAATTTCTTCGGCCCGCTGCACGCAACGGCGCAAGGTAGCATCGTCGAACTCGTTGCAGGTGGCTACGCCCGAGCGTTTGCCGAACCGAGATTCTACGGCTAGGCTCACGTTATCGACGGCGCCGCTGGTACTAATAGCGTTGCGTGCCGAGCGGACGTTGCCGCCAATGCTGCCGTTGAGCGTGGCTTCACACTCGTCGGCGGTACTGAAGCTAAGGACCTTCTTAAGGATGGCCTGGGATTCGTCTTTGGAAAGAATTGCCATTAGTTAATTGTTGAGTTGTTGCTTGCTGATTGGTGATGAATGCTTGTTGATAGGTAGCTATTGGCTATTGAAGAGTTACCTCGACATCAGCCCTGGCTATCAACAATCAACCAATTTTCCTGGCTGTATTGATGACGTTGACACCGTTGAAGCGGGTAGTGGCCGAACCGTGACTCACGGCCGATACCTGGCTCGGCTGACCCTTGCCGTCGAAGAACGACCCGAACAGGCGGTAGTCGGACTGGTCGCAGGAGCCGGCGCACGAGTTCCAGAACTCCTGGGTGTTGGCCTGATACGCTACGTCTTCGAGCATGCCCGTAATCTTGCCTTTGTCGATGGCGTAGAACACTTGGCCACCGAACTGGAAGTTGTAGCGCTGCTGGTCGATAGAGTAAGAGCCGCGGCCGGCAATGAAGATGCCTTTATCCACTTTGCTTACCATCTCGTCCACGCTCATTTTCTCTTTGCCGGGTTGCAAGCTCACGTTGGGCATGCGCTGGAACTGTACCGAACTCCATGAATCCGCATAGCAGCACCCATCCGATTCGTTCTGACCAACGATATGTGCTTGGTCGCGAATCTTTTGGTAATCGACCAGTTTGCCTTCTTTAATCAGATCCCACTGCTTGGTTTTCACTCCCTCATCATCATACCCAACAGCGCCTAAAGAACCTGGCTGCAACTTGTCGGCCACAATGTTGACTTGCTTCGAGCCAAACGGGATGTTCTTCGCCTTCCATTCCTGGGTGGCAAAGCTGGTACCGGCGTAGTTGGCTTCGTAGCCGAGCACCCGGTCTAGTTCCGTGGGGTGGCCCACCGATTCGTGAATGGTCAGGCCCAGGTGGTTGGGGTCGAGCACTAGGTCATATTTGCCCGGAACTACGCTTTTGGCCGTGAGTTTGGCGCGGGCGTGCTTAGCCGCTGCGGCCGCGTCTTCCAAGATGTCGTAGCTGTTTTTGAAACCGACAACATCAGAGCCAGCAGGTCCCGCCATCTTATCGGCGGCTTTGGGCGTGAGGTACTCGTAACCCAAGCCCATCGGGGCCGACATAGCATCCCGGGTGCGGAACTTGCCCGAGGCCTTATCGATGGCCGTAGCCGTGAATGTGGGCCAGATCCGGTGCACGTCTTGGTCGATGTAGGAGCCATCGGTGCTGGCGAAGTACTTCTGCTCGTTGATTTGGAACAGCGAAGAGTTTACGAAGGAAGCCCCATTTTCGAGGGCTTTGGCGTTGGCGGCCAGCAGCAACTCCACTTTCTGCTTCACGGGCACCTCGAAAGCGTTCTGCTGGATGGGTGTTTTCCAGCTTACCTGCCCGTAGCCCTGCTGCGGCGCCAGTTTCACTTGCTCTTTCTGCACTTTGGAGTTGGCTTTGGCAATCTGCACGGCCAGTTGCGCCGCTTTAGCCAGGCCGGCCTCCGTCACGGTATTGGTGGCCGCGAAGCCCCAGGTGCCGTTGGCAATAACTCGAACGCCCGCGCCAAAGCTTTCACCACTGGCTATGTTTTGGACTTGCTTTTCGCGGGTGAAGATGCTTTGGTTGAGGTAGCGGCCAATGCGCACATCCGTGTAGGTAGCGCCAGCCGCCTTAGCGGCATTCAGGGCCGCATCGGCTAAGCGCTTATTAATGGCCGGGTCCGGGGCTTCTAGCAGCCGGGATGGGTCAACAGGGGTGCCACCAAGACTTGGAAACGTGGGTAAAAACAAAGCTCCAGAAGCCAGGCTGGTGAGGCCTACAAAATCACGTCTTTTCAAATCAAGGAAAGGTTTGGTTGGACAGGAGGGAGAATAAGCAGCAGTCTAAGTGAAAGCACTCTTTTTCTGCAACTGAAGGACGCCAGTGATACGAGGAGGATGCATAGTTCTGGGCAGACCAGGCAACGTGTCTCAACAAATAATGCTGCTCGACCTAGCTGCCTCCACTCTAGCAGTATTTTACGTCTCGATACCGCCACTGATGCAGTTTGCATAAATTAAAAAGAGGCCTCTCAAATCACGAGAGGCCTCTTTTTAATTCAATAAGCTTACTCGTTGCGCGTCATTAGGCGGTTGGCAGCCAACTCCGTATTCGGAATCGGCCAGACGTAAAGGATATCGCCGGGATTCACTGCACTAACCGTTCCTTTAGCCGGAATAGGCGCATTGAGTCGCATGATATCGAGGTTGCGGATGCCTTCCCCGAGAAATTCGATGCGGCGCTCCAGCACTACAGCGTTAGCAGCAGCATCTGCAGTTGCGAAGGTGGTGTAAGCGCTGCCATTAGAGCGCTGCCGCACTGCGTTCAGCAAGGCGAGTGCTTGCGCGTCGGTAGCGCCTGCCGTGCGGAAACGGGCTTCTGCCAAACTTAGCATCACTTCGGCATAGCGAATCACGGGTGCTTTGTCTGTGTAGGGTGTGCCGTTAGGATACTTATTCAAGTAAAGAGTACCCGTGCCTGTAACCAAGCTGGTCCGCCGCACATCGGCCGCTTCAAAGCCCGTATTGGAGAGGATGCCGCCGGCGCCACTGTTCAGCGCGTATTCGCCATTGCCAACCGGGGATGGGCGATAATAGAAAGCCAATTGGTTCTGAGTGCCGGGAGCATTCTGCGCTGTAAACGGAAAGCTCAGGATGCTTTCGGTTGTTTCCTGTGGCGCGGCAAAAACCGCAGTTATAGAAGTATTCAGCGCATTGCGCACACCAGTAGGAGCAGCATAGGGTGCAGTAGCGGGTACTAGTTTATTGGCTTCCCGGATTACCTCGCTGTATTGCCCCATGCTTAAATACACGCGCGTCTTCAGGGCAATAGCCGTGTTGCGGTGAGCCCGCGTCACGTTGAGCGTGGAAGCAGTACCGCCAGTGTAAGTGAGTGGCAGATTTTGTTCCGCAAAGTTCAGATCTGAGATAATCTGCTGGTATACTTCTCCTACCGTGCTACGCGCTAGGTCGTTGTTGGTACCGTCGGTTTCGGCTTGCAGGCGCAAAGGTAAACCAGGTCTGCTACCATTGCCGTCAGTATAAGGTCGAGCGTACAATTGCAGAAGCGAGTAGTAGCTCAGAGCCCGTAGCAACCTAGCTTCTGCTTTGTATTGTTCGGCGGTGGTGGCAAAAGTGGCCGGGAAAAGTGGTGCAACGAACTTAGCTGAACTAGCATCCATGCCGGCCAGAAACACGTTGGCTTGGTTGATGGCAGCGTAGCCGGCAGCCCACAAGCTTACTACGTCGTTTTGCGACTGCTCGGTCAGTGTGTGATTCCACACGCCTAGCGCCGTGACGCCGTTGCTCCGAAGATTTATAAAATCATTCGCCCGTACATCGTTGTACACTTGGTAGCGCCCTCCCAAAAAGCTGCCAACTTTTATATACGAGTACAGATTGTTGACTTGCAGTAGCACGCGGGCGGGAGTGTCAAACACCACTTCCTGCGGGTAAAGCGTAGTCGGTACAGGGTCCAACAAATCATTTTGGCACGAGAAGGTGCCAAATGCCAGTGCCGTGGTGCAAAGGCTTGCCGTGACTATTTTTTTAAATGATGACTTCATCAGAATGCCGTGTTTAGAAACCAATGTTGAAACCCACCGTGTAAGTCCGAGCCTGTCCTACCGAGTTGCGGTCGACGCCCGCGCCCGTGTTGGCATTAGAACCAGTGGTTGAGTTGGTGGAGATTTCTGGGTCAATACCCGTGTAATTCGTGATCAGGCCTGCATTCTGCACTTGACCGTACACCCGAATGCTGGCAATATTGAATCGGGTCAGCACGCTTGGTTTCACGTTATAGCCCAGGGTGATGTTGCGCAGACGGGCAAAGTCGCCTTTCTCGATATTCGACGACATAACCAGGCCCGAGCCATTGGAAATGTTGTCGCCAAACACCACCCGTGGCCATTCCGCGTTGGTGGTGTTGGTTTCCGTCCAACGATTCAAAATGTCCACGTCGTTGTTCCAGAAACGTTGATCGTGCAAGCCAGATTTGGTACCGTTGTAGAGGTAATTGCCGCCTGAGTACTGGATGAATACTCCCAAGTCAAAATTCTTGTACTGGAACGTGTTATCGAAGCCGCCATACCATTTGGGTAGGGTAGGGCCAAAATACTGTCCGTCAACCAGCTGGTTGGGGGCCGCAGTAGCCCGGCCAGTGGCAACGTCCGTCCAGCCGCCACCAGAGTGGTTGTATTGGGCTACGGTTCCGTCGGCCTTCTGAATCATGCGCTGGCCGTTTGCTGGGTTTACGCCCAATGAAGGCACCGCTAGCAGTTCTCCCACCGAGCGACCTACTTCCGTGAAGTTGACCGTTTCCAGAGAGGTAGGTGTAGCGATACGTTGGCCTTCCGTAGCTAAACTCAACACCCGGTTTTTGAGCGTCGTGTAGTTGCCACTCACTGTCCAGGTGAAGTTGGGCTTCTGAATAGCAACGGCCTTCAGATTCAATTCGATACCCGTATTACGCATCGAGCCGACGTTGGCCAGATACGTGCTGTTGTTGATGTTAGCAACATCAGTTGGAACAGCGCCGCCTGGAAGTCCTTTCGACGGAGCTTGGGGTACGCGCAAAATCAGGCCGTCAACCAGGTTACGGTAGTATGCTAAGTCCCCCGTGACTCGGTCTCCAAGCAAGCCGAAGGTGAGGCCCACATCGGTTTTTTTGCTGGTTTCCCAGGTGAGCAGCGGGCTGCCGGGGTTGCTGAAATACAGGGTGGCGTTATCGGCGTACAAGCTGTTTTCGTAGGTGAAGAGCGAAGCAAAATCATCGACACCCTGGCTGTTGCCAACTTCACCGTAGCTACCCGTGAACTTCAAGAAGTTGAATGTATTGGCAAGGGGAGCGTTTTTCCAGAAATCTTCCTCCGACAAAACGTATCCTAGCGATGCTCCGTAGAAGTTGCCCCACTTTTCGGCCCAGGCCGAATAGCCGTCGCGCCGGAAATTGATGGAAGCCAAGTACTTCTTGCCAAAATCGTAGTTCAAACGACCGAAGTAAGAGAGCAGATAGTTTTCGCTCTGCAAGTTGCCCGCCGCTGTTATGTTGGTATACGTGCCTTGGTAGTTGGTCAGGAAAGGATCGGCTATAGCAGACCGAGTGGCTCCCCACCGCTCAATATCAGTGTGTTGCTGTTCGTTTCCTACCAGCAAGGAGAAGTTATGCTTTTCACCTAAGGTGCGGTCGTACTGAGCTGTGTTCTGCCAGTTCCAGCGCTTATTGATCCGGTTGAAGTTGGAAGCTGAGCCACCAGTTGAAAAGCCATCCCCCGCAATAGACGTATTGAAAGACTTGTCCTCGAACAAGATGTTGTTGATACCAAAGGTGGTACGAAGCGTCAGGCCAGTGATGATTTCCCAGCTAGCGTATACACTGCCCTGAATTTCATTGCCTTCCGAAATGAAGTAGTTGTTTTCTAGGTCGACGAGCGGGTTGTAGTAGTTAACCCCCAGCGGCGCCGTCGGCGTTGCGGTCGAAGTTGGCTCTAAGTTGGCGCCTGGTCCAACACCAGCGCCACTAGTATTATAAGTGCCGTCGGGGTTGCGGGCCGCTACGTTGGGCGGTAGCACGAGCGGCAAGCGACCCAAACCTCCCGTTCCAAAAGACTGTTCACCCGTTGAACCCGAGTTAGGAGACTGGTTGCGGCTGTTGGAATAGCCTACTCGGGTACCAACAGTGAAGTTTTTAAATACTTTGTGGTCGAGGTTGAGACGCGCTGAAATACGCCGGAACTCGTTTTGCTCCAGCATACCCTTTTGGTTGGTATACCCTATCGACGTATAGTAGTTGGTTTTCTCAGTACCACCCGAGAAGTTCAGTGTGTTGGAAGTGGAAAAGCCAGTCCGGTAGATGTAATCATACCAATTCGTATCCACTGTGTTGCCATCGGCATCTTGCTGAAGCCGGAAACCTTCTACGTTATTACCAAGCTGTCCTAAGGCAACACGGTTGGCGTTCAGGTTGCGGACGGATTCGTTCTTGATATCCACATACTGTTCGGCGTTGAGCACATCAAACAAGCGCACTGGCTCCGACCAACCCGCCCACGAATCAAACGAAATTCGGCTTTGCCCTTTCTTGCCTCTTTTGGTGGTTACTAAAATAACGCCACCAGCTGCCCGCGAACCATAGATAGCAGTAGCAGAAGCATCTTTCAGTACTTCAACACTTTCTATATCGCTGGGATTAACATTACTCAACGGGTTGTTTGGCACACTACCCACCGCCGACGTATTGCCGCTGAAAGCAGGAATTCCATCGATAACGAACAGTGGCGATGAACTAAGCGTGATAGAGTTGACGCCGCGAATCCGGATAACAGGCGCATTGTTGAGCACCCCATTCGGCGTTGTGATGTTTACGCCCGATGCCCGGCCTTGTAGGCCCTGCTCAAAGCTTTGGACCGGCTTATTAGCAATTTCTGTTCCTTTTATGGTCGCCACCGAACCCGTCAGGTCGCGCCTAGACTGCGTGCCGTAGCCCACTACCACTACTTCATCTAGACCAGTACTAGCCGATCCCAGCGTGACATTGACTGCCGACTGCGTGCCAATTGCTGCCTCCTTGGAGTCGAATCCAACTGAGGAAAATACAAGTGTGCTAGCTGTCGTGGGAACTGCCAAACTATAGCGGCCGTCGGTGTCCGTAGCAGTTCCTACGGAAGTGCCTTTGGCTACTACAGTGACGCCTGGAAGACCCGCGCCATCTGCGCCAAGTACTTGCCCAGTGACCGTGCGCGTCTGGGCCTGCACAGTGTGGCTGGCTAGCGCGAGGACCGTAAGAGGCAATGAGAGTAAGACTTTTCTCATGTGTCAGTTAGAAGTGAAAAGAAGAGATGTTGCTAGATGTGTTGATACTCAACTGTATTGGCAATTTTAGCAAGTATATGTTATTGTTTCTTTAATAAAAACTATTAACGTCGAATAAATTATTTATAAAATTTCACTTGTTAGGCTAGTGACCACATACTCACCAGGCTTTTTAAAGGCTACTAGAACTATGATAATGTATATTTTTGAAAAGGTAATGACTCCTATTCTTGGCATCAACCAGGCTGGTTATAGCATAGTGCATGATTAGTTAGGATATCGACCACCACTGAATAATCAAAGGTGCTGAGATGTTGATATGTTGAGGCGGCAATTAAATGATGAGCTTCAGCAGATCGGCCGCAATGCCTTGCCAAGGTTGCGCTAGGTCCAGCGTAACGATGCGAACGGGATACCCGCCAAGGGTGTAACGCACATCTAGCGCTTGCTCGGCGGCTGGGTAAAGCAGAACCCCTTCTAGCGCTTGCTCGGGGGCAGTAGGCTGGTTCTGAAGGTAGGCGTAGAGCTGGTAGAGGTGAGGCGAAATCAGCTTTTGCTGGTTGTAGCGCGGGCGCAGAGCGGCGGTGTAATATTTGGTATCGAGAATGATCTTGCGGTGGGGCGCTTCCAGCGTGGTATCAGTAATCATGGCTGGGAGCAAGTTTAGCGCTTCGGGCGTAGCCGTAGTAGCCTGCCAACGAATGGTTTCCGATAACACCCGAAACTCTTGTTGCTCTGAGCGGTAGAAATTGCGCACAAATTGCTCGAAGAGGCGAGCCATAAGGCGTTCGTCGCGGCGGAAGTCGCGGAATCGGAGGCGGCCAGTTGCATCGGGTTCGGGAAGGGCACTGTGGTAAACCAACTCGCACACGTTCAGCAGAAACGCCGACAACCCGGTGGGGCGCAGGCGGTGCACTGCCCGCAACAACTCCGGGGAAAGTGGCAAGGGCTGCAAGTCCGCCGGAAAACGACGCTGCGCTAGCTTCAGCTCATGGCGGAGCGGAGCGGGCAGCGCGCGGCTACGGCTAAGATGGTACAAGGTGCCAAGCAGCAACTGATTGAATGGCGTTTGGAACCCAAGCTCATCGTAGACGCACAGGGCCCGGCCGCGGCGCAGTAAGTCGCGGGAGAGGCTGGGCGCCAACTGCACCCGCCCCCGTAATTCCGGCAGTTCTTCTTCTCGCTCAGCATAAGCCACGGCCAAGCCTTGACGCAGCAGCCGACGCGTCCCCGTGAGGAGCACGTGCGCCAGTAGCTCCAGCGGCCGATGAAACGTTGCCGCTTCAGCCGTCAGCAGTTCCTGCTGCTCCGGCAGCCGATTCCAAGCATAGCAGAGCAAATAGTAAAGGTTCTGGATGGGGATCATGGGGGCAGAATGGTGAGCTTGTGAGGTTCGAGTCCGGTTAGTGCACCAAGTGTAGCGCTAAGCCTTTGCTTCGCGTATGGTAGAACGAGAGCACCCACGCCGTCACCACGAGACGCGAAGCAAAGGCTTAGCGCTACACCCTCTACTTCAATCTGGTAACTGCCTTAACTACGCGAGTCCGCGTTAGTAGCGCTAGCAAAACGTCAAACTCCCCAGTTCACCCTAGGAGCCGCTTCTTCTGCGCCGTTGCTTTGGCGGGCTGGTCCAGCCAGTAGTCGTCTAAGAGAGGCGCTATTTCCTGTTTCAGAATCAAGCTCAACCAGGAATCGGCAGCGGCGGGGTCGGGGGGAGGC
>NZ_CAXTBM010000116.1:0-9676 GCF_964242765.1 uncultured Hymenobacter sp. | reverse complement strand
CGTCACGACGGTGCTGCACTTCAACCTCGATGCCTGGGACGGTTATCCTGCCGAACGGGAGAAGCTCTACGCGGCGGCCGGAACCAAGAAGTTGATTTCCTTGGCGGGTGACACCCACAACGCTTGGCACAACGACCTAACAGATGCCAGCGGCCGAAAAGTGGGAGCCGAGTTTGCGTGTCCTTCCGTTTCTTCGCCCGGCTTTGAAGCCTTTTTTGGCGGCAATACGGCTGCAGCGCAGAGCTTTGCCCAATCCACCCAGATCCTCATTGATGACCTCAACTACCTTGATGCTTCCCAGCGGGGCTATGTGCTGGCTGAGTTTAGCTCGACGGCGGCCACGTCCCAGTGGCGGTACGTGGCCAGCCTGGACGTGGAAAACATTGCCACCACTACCGGCAAAACGGTGAGCGAGTCTTAGCGATACTCACCGCAAAAGCAACTTCTTTTAGCCTCGCAGATGCGCCAGGATAACATCGAAAACGGCCGTTGCTTCCACGTTGTCGTTGGGAATTAGCTGCGTATTCCGGCTCATCAAGAGCGGACCTTCGACAGGCGTTTCGGGTGGGCGGCCGTGCGAGCCTTTCACCAACGTTGCATCCAACGGGATGATGTCCATCAGCATACGGAAGCCGAGCTTTTTGCGTAGCAGCTTCAGCCCTACTTTGGGCATGAGAAGCTTGATGTTGGGGTTAGTAAACATTTCTACCGGATCGTAGCCGGGTTTGCGGTGGATGTCCACTATGCGCGCGAAATCTGGGGCTTTGGCATCGTCCAGCCAGTAGTAATACGTGAACCAAGCTCCCTTTTCCGCCACAGCTATCAATTCGCCGGCGCGCGAATGGTCGAGGTGGTAAGCGGCCTTCTCTTCCGGGCCGATGATCTTTTCTACGCCCGGCACCTGTTCCAGCAACTGCCGCACCGCGGCTAGTTTCGACGGATCGTTCACGTAGATATGCGCTAGCTGATGGTCGGCCAAAGCAAATGCCTGGCAGGTGCCAGCGTCCAACAATTCCAAGCCCCGTTCTTCACGAATCGACAAGTAGCCGTTTTCCCGGAGTACGCGGTTTAAGTGCACTGGCCGCGAAGCTGCGGCAATACCATATTCCGAAAGAAAGATTACTTGCGCGCCTTTGCTTTCGAAATAAGTAGCCAGCTTCTCGCACACTTGGTCGATTTCCCGCAAATCGGTGGCGACGCGGGCATCGGTAGGGCCGTAGCGCTGCGCGTTGTAGTCGAGGTGCGGCAGATAAACCAGCGTCAGCGTTGGATCGTGTAGTCTATCGGTTTCGATGGCGGCTTCCGCAATCCAACGGCTGGAATTGATAGTGGTGCGAGGCCCCCAAAACTCGAACAGCGGAAACGTTCCCAGCTTGGCTTCTAGCTGCGTGCGTAGTTCCATCGGGTACGTGTAGCAGTCGGGCATTTTGCGCCCATCGGATAGGTACTGCGGCCGCGGGGTAACCGTGTAGTCGGCCGAACTGTACATGGCGTACCACCAGCAAATGTTGGCGCAGGTAAAGGTTGGGTCCTCGGCCTTGGCTACTTCCCAGATCTTGGTGGCTTCAACCAGCTTGTTGGATTGCCGCCAGAGCTTGGGTTCACACTCGTCGCGGAAATACCAGCCGTTGGCCACGATGCCGTGTTCGGTGGGCCATTTTCCGGTGAGGTAGGTGGCTTGGACTGAACACGTTACGGCTGGCAGCACATGCCCGACGGCCGCCATTTTGGCTCCTTCGGCCCATTTTTTTAGAAATGGAGTGTTCTCGCCAATAGCCGCTGGGGTCAAGCCCACGACATCAATTACTACGGTTTTACGCATATACACTTGAAAATATAATACTGAAAACAGCCACGCAAAGATCCTACTCTCGTCTGTTACGACCAGGCCGGGATTCTAGGATCTTCGGTAGGGGCTGCACTTCGCTCCTGAGCTGGTAGGGATAAAGGAAAGTTTTGCTTTACCCATGTCAATTCCCTTTCTATGGAGCCAACCAGGTCCTGCTTGATGGCGGGCGGCAACACATCCCACGTGTAAGTTTCCACTTCCAGGTAGCTGGTGATGGGCTGGGTAGCGAGCAGTTGCAACACTTTGCGAATTTCTAGCTGAGTGGATTGCAGCAGGTGGTAGCGTTCCAGAAATACCGGTACGTGAAAGTGGGAACGCCACTCCTGAGCCTGACTTCCGAGTAAATGCGGCAAAGCAGCCGGTAAATCGGGGTATTGCGTGATGCTTTCGTCCTGGTTGCGTACCAGCACCTGGTGCAAGTAGGTGGACTCGGAAAAAGCCTCGAACTGTTGCAGCAACGCCTGCCGATCTTCTAGGGTAGCAGGCAAATCAGCTTTTAAAGCCGCGCTGATTTGCACCCGTCCTACCTTGATACCCCTGGCGGCCAGCTGAGCGAAGACGGCAGCTGGTTCTTCGTAAGCCAAGGCGAAATGACACACGTCGTAGCACAGCCGCACGCAGTCAAGCACGGCCGTGGTGGCAGTTTCGGAACTTAGCCCCAGGCGAATTTGCAGGTGGTCGGAAACCTGAGGCAGCAGATACTGCTCGTAGTAATCAATGAACTCGGTGGAGTTTTCAAGTACGCCATCGGGTTCCGGCTCGATATCGAGGTGAATGAGCCGCCCGGTTTGCTGCCGCAGCTTTACTAATTCCTCAACCAATTCCGCTAGATTTTGAGTGCTGGCCTGCAAGATAACCTCGGTTTGCTGCGCATTGCTTGTCAGCCAAGGCTTGTAGGAGAGTGGCGAGGTAGAAATGCCCCCTTCCAACCCTTCGGGCAGCAAAGCGGCGAGCAAATGAGCTAGGCGCTTGGTGTAGGCCAAACGCTCGGGGGTGGTCCAGTCGGGGCGGTGCACATCATCTTTAACTACTTCTCCATGGAAACTGCCAAAAGGAAACCCATTGATAATGGGCACATATAACCCATTCTCATCAAGCCAAACTTTAAAGTCTGCTAGATGCTCGCCTTGCTCTAATTCCCGGCTAGCCAAGTCCGACAGCCGCAAACCTACGGCGAAGGGGGTAGTGGACGCAACGCGGGCCTTTACAGGCAGCAGATAAGTCTTTAAGCTCTCGAAAACCGCCGCCCAGGTTTCGCCAGGGTGGATGTTGGTGCAGTAGGTGAGGTGGTAGCCCTGATTGATATTCATGGCACTTAGCGGGTTGATAATAAGGGAGTAAAGAACAAGGATATAAACCAGAGCAACAGGTTCCAGCAGCCAGAATAGTAACTGCTTCGTCTTGAACAGCTGCTACTACTTGACGGTGTGTTTGTTTCGGGCACTTCTATGCGGAGCCCATTTACGCTAGTAGTACAAAGGTTGGTTTGCCCCAAGGCACTCCTGGAACTTTCGCTAACAAGGCAGCAGACTCCGCAAGGAAATTAGAATCCTAACTGCCAAAGCAACAGCTATTTTAGGTTACGGCAAACAGGTTGGCTAGCAGCCGGGACACTGGAAACAAAGCCAGCACGATTAGGCCGTACCACCAGCCAGCGAAGCCAGCTGCCACCGTAGCGTCGAGCAGAATTAGCGCCATCACGCCCGCTTTTACGGCCAGCCGGATGTCCAACGGCTTTAAAGAGGAAATAGCTTTCAGTAAAGGTGGAAAAATCAGGTAGCTGAACAACGCCAGGAATGGCACAGAATACAGCCCGTTTATCTGTGGCAGGCGCATCAAAACCAGGATGCCGCCAATGACCAAGCCATACAAACCCAAGGAGCCCAGCAAGATTTTCTTGTTGCCGCCGTGCACTTCTCCCCGGCTTATAGCCGTGATGGCCGCAATGTAAACCACCGGCAGTAGGGCCAAGTACCAATACGCACCGACCGCACTGGGTACTGCGCTCAGGCCCAACAACAGGTTGCCTCCACGGCAAGCTCCCATGTTCAGTGGCCCCAGCACCGCATGATGTTTGCTCACAGAATTGTAGAGCAACGCCAGAAGAGCTACGACCACTGCTACCAAACCGCTGGTCTGGTTAACCTGGAACGCGGCGGCTATACCTCCCAGCAGTAACAGCGCGCCGAGTATCGTCGCGCTCAGGCGGCTGGCGGCTCCGCTAGGAATGGGCCGTTCCGGGCGCTCTATCTGGTCGAGGCGGGCATCAAATACATCGTTGAATACCACGCCGCCGCCATACAGGCCTATTGTGGCAGCTATCAGCCAGTACAGAGCTTGTAGCTGCGGATGCGCCGCCGTTACCGGATTGTTCCGCAACAGCAACTGCACCGAGCCTGATGCCGCAAAGCCGAGCATAATATCGGCAATGGCCGTGATGATGTTGGCGGGCCGCATCAGTACTAGGTGCGCGAAAAACCGGTTCATACGCAGTGGTTCCTAACGAATGATGGTCGGATTATCTTCTACTTTCGGAGTTTGGCCGCCACGTAGGATAGAGTTACCGGAAAACTTTTGGCTCTGGTCGATAGCATTAGCTGTCAGCCAATCACTTTCAGTTATCTGTCCGCTCTGGCTAAAGGCCGTCAGTGCGTTCTGGTAGGCAACTAACTGCACGGCTTCCATTGAAATTCCGCGCTCAAGCATTAGTTGAGCTGTCTTGGGCACAGCCAGCGGGTCGCTGATGCCCCAGTCGGCGGCGCTGTTAATGAAGATGCGCTCCGGGCCGTACTGCTTCACGATTTCAGTCATGCGCTCGTTGCCCATTTTGGTGTGCGGGTAAATAGTGAAAGCTGCCCAGAACCCCCGGTCGAGCACATCCTGCACCGTTTCCTCGTTGTTGTGGTCAACGATAACCATGCCTGGGTCCAGCCCATGCTCCAGGGCCACTTCCATGCTGCGCAGCGTGCCTTTCTTCTTGTCACGGTGCGGCGTATGAATCTGTACCGGCAAGTTCACTTCCTTAGCCAGTTCCAGCTGTAGCCGATAATACTTGTCCTCGGCGGCGGTTTGGTCGTCGTACCCAATTTCTCCTACGCCAACAACCCCCTCCTTGCAAACGAACAGCGGCAACAACTCCATCACCTCCTCGGCCAGCGCTTCGTTGTTAGCCTCCTTGGAATTCAAGCCGATGGTGCAGTAGTGCTTAATTCCGAATTGACTGGCGCGAAACCGCTCAAAGCCAATCAGATGACTGTAGTAGTCTTGGAAGGTGCCTACCTGCGTCCGAGGCTGGCCCATCCAAAACGCGGGCTCGATGATGGCTACTACGCCTGCGTTACGCATAGCTTCGTAATCATCGGTCGTGCGCGAAGTCATGTGCACGTGCGGATCGATAAAGAGCATAAGAAGAGGTATTAAGAGTTGTTCGATTGTGAAAAGTGAGGTGCTAGGCCCAGGTTAGCCGTTTAGCTGGTATAGGCGCTTTCGCCTATGCTTTGCCAAGTGAAGAAAGCAGGTTGGCTGGCTTGCTCACCCGTCAGGAACTGGCTAAGAAGTTCTTTTGCTATCGGGTTATTGCTTTCTGATAAAGCCAAGAAGGCCGCTTGGTTTTCCAACGCGTTGTTGCTAAGCAAGAGGCGCTGCAAATCGGGCCGATGGTCGGCTGTTAGGTAAGGGCCCATTAGCCGCCACACTTCAGGGGTGAGTGTTCGGCCGGCCGCCCAGCGTTCATGCGCGTAGTCTAGTAGCATCTGGGCGAGAGAAGCATTCCGACGCTGATCTAAACCATAAATTTGATGCAAGGGACGCGCATTAAATACGGCCTTGAGTACCAGTTGATTCCAGGCTTCCTCCGGCAAGTAATCGTGGGGATAAGGATTGCGCAGCGCAATAGCATCGAACACACTGGTCATGGTGGTGCGTACCCCCTCGGCCGCTCGTTGAACGTGTAGTTCCGGGTAGGGTAGCAGTGGCAAAGCCGCATAAAGGGCCACTAACTCCCCAAGATCCGCCGTACTGAATAGCCGATCTAGCTTTGCTATATATTCCGATGGGCTTTGGTGCGGAGCGTGTAAAAGCAGCAAGGTGCGAGCGGCTTGGTCGGCAGTCCATACCTGCGGATTAAATCCAGGGCGAATAGAATGAGCTTCCCTTAAATGCTCAGCAGTAAATGACAATGGCTGCTTCCCAACGAAACGTGGTGCCACACTAAAAGCAAGATAAAAAGCTTTATCGGACGCTACTGCGTCCAGTTGTTTCCGCAACCAAGCCCAGTTGCTATCCGGCAACTGCGCCATTAGGATAGCTTGGAAATATGTTTTGTAAGCTTCTGTTGGCATGCCGGCTTTACAAGAAAATACAAGGAATAAAAGACAAGCTTAACTTTGCCGAACTCCTAAACCCCCAAGAAAGTTAGGCGAGAGAAGGCTTCAGAAGGAGAAGTTGAAGAGCTAATGGGTATTTTCTTTTGCAGAGGGACGGTCGTGAAACGTAGTGGTTGGTTACGAGAAGAATGCTCTTGTCAGGCACACTAGTTTAAACTCAATTCAACACTCATATTCAAGTGCTCATATTTATAGTGGCAGTCCATTTATAAGCAAGACAAAATGTCTAAAGACTGGCAATTTACATGGATGAATCCAATAAAAAACATGATGCTTTCTATTCGATTTGGATTTATCACAAAATAATGTTGGATCTACAGGCCTTGTGCCCCCTCTAAGCCTCTACATTTTAGAAGCTTAGAAGGGATAAAAGCGCCAAAATATGCAAGCTGAATCTAGCACAAAGTGGTGGCAACCTATAAGTGTATTTCTTGCCGAGTAGTTGCGCGCCGTATCATACGGCGTAACTCTATCACGAAACGCGGACTATAACTATAAGAGCTGCCTGAAAACACACTGAAAAACTAGGAGCCCTGGAATTGGCAAGGAGCGGACGTTATGCTGACTTTGCGGAAATAGCGCGTACGCAACGGCTCATTTCTTCTCCGATGGTGAGAAGGTCCTTTATTTCCTCTTCTGTAAAATCATAAGGTACGGGTTTGGCAATGCCAAGCGTACCATATAGTTGCTCGTCGAGCAACATCGGCACAGCAATAGAGCCTTCCACTTTGGTTTCTTTGGCGGCGGGGCGTGCTACACCCGAATCGTCCGTCTGTAGATTACACATTTCCACTGGTTGCCGGCGTTCGGCTGCTATACCAGCCATTCCTTTTCCAATAGGTATCTCTGCCATTTTCGGCAGCAGGAAGGCCGGGATGCCTTGTTGCGCCTGTAACTTAAGTAATTGGGTGTTCTGATCTAAAAGGTGAACGGTGCCGGTAGTGCAGTCAAAAACTGACAGGATATCGGACAGAACCCGTTGCCAATCAACAGCAGACGGTTGGCTTTGAAGATCAGAAACAATAGAAAGAGTGGTAGGTGACATAACCGTTGCGGTTGAAATGGGAAATAGGTGGCTGATGTATGGATGTATGACTTGCGGCAGAACAAGTTGATGGAGCGTTCAATATAAGCACCGAAACCAAGGACCCCGGGCAACATACGCTACAAACTGGTCGGTAGATACATTTCCTGTTGGCGCGCAGGCATTGGGTTAGCAGTCGCAGATAAGCTAGAAAAAATGTGGTAGCCTACCCTTAAGGAAGGCGGTGTCACCGGTCAGTACTTATATGTTGAGCGTCGCAGTAACTGAGGATTTCTAGCTGAAATTCAGTCACTTAATTTGACAGAAGCACGCTTGGAGAACAGCGGCAGAATGGCCTCGCCACCTCTACTGAATACCTAAATCTAATCATATAAACAGCGTTTTACAGCTAGGTTGGCTAGCTATGATCTATCGTATAGAAATCAAAGAAATTTTATATTTAAAATTCAGCCATTTATCGACAAAGAATTCTCTTTCACCCTCTAATAGCTGTTATTCAGCGATAATTTTTGCGTGCAAATGACTTATGCATTGTCTTTATAAGCGAATACAAGTATCACCTTTCATCGCGCCACTCTGTTCCTCTCTATTCCCAATGGTATCTTCTTTTAACACAAACGTTCTAGAACGAAGCAACGTCACAATTTCCGGCGCAGGTCCTCAGGCCATTGTGTTTTTGCATGGGCTTGGAGCCGACCAAAGCCAGTGGCGTTTGATAGCTCCATGCTATGAAGACCGCTATCAAGTAGTACTCTTTGACCTGATTGGGGCTGGCAAGTCGGACAGCCGGGCCTACAGCCCCCACACAACACACAGCACATTGCAAGGACATGCTGATGATTTGCTGGATGTGCTGCGCTCACTAGCGCTTTACGATATAGTTTTTGTGGGCCACTCCATTGCGGCCATGATTGGCGTGCTAGCGGCTATTCGCGAGCCTGAACGCTTTGCCAAACTCGTGATGATTTCACCTTCTCCGCGCTTTCTCAATGATAATGGGTACGCCGGGGGCTTCGAGCAGTCTGATATCAACGAATTGCTGGCCGCTATGGAGAGCGATTATAATGGGTGGTCAAACGCTATGGCGCCCGTCTTGATTGGTCCAGGTAACCGGCCTGAACTAGTGCTGGAGATGAGCAACAGTTTTGTGCACACCAATCCCGAAATTGCCCAGCATTTCGCTCGCGTCACCTTTCTCTCCGACAACCGTGAATTGCTGCCGTTCTTGTTGACCCCTTCGCTCATCATTCAATCGGCACACGATGTAGTTGCCCCGCTCTCCGTGGGCCTTTACTTGCAGCAGCAACTCGTCGACAGCGAATTGGTTGTGGTGGAAACTACAGGGCATTGCCCCCACTTAACTGCTTCTGAACAAACAGTCTCTACAATCGACCATTTCTTACAACGTGGCTGGTAGCTGCACGACTGCCCAAAGCCAAAAAGAGTAACCCGCTAAAAAACTATCCCCTGGGTATCAACGACAAGTCTCGCCGTTGATACCCAGGGGATAGTTTTTTAGGGAGCCTGCCGTCGCTGATCAAATCAAACTCAATGAAAAACAACTTAGTTTAAACGCTACTACTTTATAGCAACTAAGAGAACATGCCTAGCGCTGCCATGAAAAGTAAGCTATGACCGGCTCAAAATAGTGCAGAATAGGAGGCCTACTTTGCCGATATATTGCCTCGAATTTCGCCAGTAGGATAAGCGGCCGTGTGGAAGTCAACGTACGTTCCGTTTTCTAATAATTTCTGTCCCTCTTCTTCCGTTAGGATGGCGGTACCTGCAATGGGGGATGAGGCACCTGAGGAAAAGGAAAGGATCAGCGGCCCATTGAACCGGCCGTACCTTGATGGATGTGGCCAGTTAACGGCGTAATGCTTTGATACGTGACTTTATACGACAGCGTGCGTGTTATTTTATCGTACGAGCCAGTCAGGGTGCCGCTAGCCGTTGAGCTATTAACGGCCACTTCCTGCTTGCCATTGAGAGCAGCACTAAGTGTGAAGGTGGTGGTAGTAGGTGCTGTGGCCTCCTGCTCACAGGCCGAGATTGAAGCTAGACCAGCAGATAGTAATACAAGAGTAGTAAGTCTTTTAACCACGGGATGGATAGAGGTGAAGTTTAGAAAATGAAAATTAGTGCTTTTGCGTGATTTGTTGTTCGGTTTATTTCTCAGGAAACCTGCTTCGAACACGGATAGTAGATCCCATTGCAGGTGTTGCCTTGAACATTAGCCACGGAAACTTTTCGGTCATGCCTATAGCATCAGGCAGGGCGGCACTAGGCTGAGGAAGAGCAAGCAGTTGGATAAAAGATGTAATCAATTGGGAGGCGCATGTTGCGCGACGGGGTCACAGCTGAGGGAGAGGCGGATGCCGACGACCTTGGCGATGT
>NZ_CAXTBM010000115.1:0-9783 GCF_964242765.1 uncultured Hymenobacter sp. | reverse complement strand
GCATCTGCCTGCAACGACTGCGAATAGGGGATATTACCGTACTGATCTACCAGCACTTGATAGTTCAGCACCTTCATAATTTTGCCAATCGCCGACAGATAAACGAGGCCTTGCGCCGCCCCGTTCTTCTCGATATTGTCGTAGTCCTTCAGGTTGTCGTAAACGGCGCCCCACAATCCTTGCTGGTAGGTGCTGCTGTAGGTGTACGTGCGTTCCTCGTTGTAGCCATTGACGGTGCCGGTTTTGCCCCAGTAGCCAGCAGTCCAGCTGCCGTACGTATTGAGGGTGAGGCCGTAGGTATCAGCGGTAACTTTCAGCGCCTGCGCCAGCACAGCATTTGGTGCTACCACGTTGGGCGTCAGGCTGTTCGGGTTTTCGTTGATATCGTAAAAGGAGTCGCAGCCGGTCGACAAGGAAACAAGCGCCAGGGCCACCAAAAACTTACTTGTATTTTTCATTACCGTTGAATTAGAAAGTGGCCGACAAACTAGCACCGTAGAAGCGGGTCGGAGGAGTCTGGTCGGCGTTGTTGATGCCGATACCGTTGCCGCTCGTGAAGCTGAATTCCGGGTCGGTATACTGGTTTTCCTTCGGGACCCAGGTATACAAGTTGCGGCCGTACAAATTGAGCGTCACAGCTTTAATGAAGCGCGTATCACCCAGCAAAGAAGTTGGGAGGCTGTAGTTCAGCGAAACCTCCCGGAGCTTGAAGAAGTCGCCTTTCGTGACGTAGTTGGCCGCAATGTTCCGGTTGTAAGAACTGTTGGCCCAAAACTCGGCACCGCCAGGCGTCAGATTTTCGGTGTTGGCCACGTACGTACCGTCGGGAGCCAGTATCGAAGAGTTCGGCATAACGAAGGGCTCGCGGCCCGTGGAGGCGCTGCGGGCCGAAGCGCCCGTGAAGTCCATGGTAGAGCCAATGCCGTGGTACACGTAGTAGCCCGTGCGGTATTCGGCCTGGGCGGCCAGCGTAATTCCTTTGAAGGTAAGACTGGTGTTGAAGCCGTATTTGTGCTTCGGGAGCGTATTGCCGAAAGTGGTTAGCTGGCCAGCCTGCGAAGGCACCCAGCCCTGGCGCTGAAGGCCCGCACTAGGGCCTAGGTTCAGATAGGTCAGAATCACGCGGCCCTCACTGTCACGGGTGTAGTCGGTGCCTTGTAGCACGGGATAAGGCTGGCCCTCAATGGCATATACCTGCGCATTGCCCCCGGTAGTGAGCGGCAACTGCTTGGCCTGATCTGTAATTTTAAGAACCTTGTTGTTATTGTAGTTGTAGTTGACCCCCACGCGCCAAGTGAGGCCGTTGGCAGCTTCTACCGGCGTCACATTCAGGTCCAGCTCCACGCCATTGTTCTGCACTCTACCTGCATTGAGCAGATAGTTAGTGAAGCCGCCGGAAGGGGCAATGTTGGCGTTGATGGTTTGATTGATCGAGAGCTGATAATAGTACGTAGCAGCAAAGTTGACCCGCTGCTTCAAGAAGCTCAATTCGGTGCCTACTTCCGTAGAGTGCGTAAATTCAGGTTTCAGACTCGGAACAATGGTTTGGTTGCTGAGCGTATAAGAAGCCGCCGACCCGAAAGGGTAGCCGCTGCCAGGGTTATAAACCGGCTCCAAGCTGTAAGCGCCAAAGTTGGAAGCAACACCCGCAGGCGTACCACTCAGGTTTACCTGACCTACTTTGGAGTAGCCACCGCGGAGCTTGCCATAATCAAAGAAAGCCACTGACTTCAACGCTGGAATAGCTTCTGACAGCACCACGGAGGCATCTACGCTAGGGTAGAAGTAGGAGCGGTTGTCGGGGCTTAGCACGGAAACCTCTTCCTGACGAGCCGAGCCGTGCAGGTAGACCATCTCTTTGTAACCTAAAGTCAAGTCGCCGAAGAACGCTCCCTGCCGATACCGATACCGTCCCTGGCTCACGGCGGCTTCGCCTACCCGGTTGGTACCCACGTTGAAGACTCCGGGCACCGATAGCGCGTTGGCGGTGGCAATCAGAAACTGCGAGTTGTTCATCTGAACGTTGTTGCCAACGATGCCTTTCACGGAGATATCCCCGACTTGCTTCACGATATTGATAAACAAGTCGGAGTTGAGCCGATTCACGTAGCTGTTCAATTCCGTCACGCCACCAGCAATATTGCTCCGGGCATTAATGGGCCGGCCAAGCGTGTAAGTCGTGAAGGTGAACTTGTCCTGCCAGTTCTTATTGTCTTGGTTGATGCTGGTAAGGCCAATGCGGTATTGCACCGACAGCCAGTCCGTGACTTTATAGCCCAAGTCAATATTGCCAATCAACGTGTTTTGGCGAATGTTGCGGCGGTTGTTGTCGAGGGTGAAGTAAGGGTTGGCGAAATACTCGTTGTAGTAGCCATTGGGGTTGGAGAATTCATCGTTCCGCCAGTCCTTATACCGAGTAATTGGAATCAGCGCCGAGGTGTTGAGCAATTGGTCGTAGATGCCCCCGGTGGTCTGATCTACTTTGACTTGCGCAAACGAGACGTTCATGCCCGCCGAAAGCTTGCCCATTTGGCGCGAGGCATTGGCGCGGAACGTGTTGCGGTCGTACTGATCTTTCGGCACGACTCCTTTATTTTTCGCATTCTGATACGATACAAAGATCTTCGTATCCTGGTCACCACCCGAGAACGAAACGTTGTTCTGCATCTGGTAGCCGGTATTGAAAAAATCCTTGCGCTCATTCGGCCGCGCTTTGTACTCGATAGTCTGGATGTTCCCGGCTTCCGTGCGGTACCCTAGCTCCCGCACGGAACCGTCGTACCGGTCGCCGTATTGCTGGTTTTCGTACGTAGTATATTCTTGTACCCATTCCGAGGAGCCCGGACCGAATTCATTCTGAAACTTCGGCCAGAAGTTGATCTGCTCGAGCTGCGAGGTGTGCGAGAAGGTAACGGAAGGCGTGGTACCGCCCTTTTTAGTTGTGATAATTAAAGCTCCGTTGGTTGCTTGTGAACCGTATAGGGCCGCTGCGTTGGCTCCTTTCAGGATGGTGATGTCGGCAATGTCATCGGGGTTGAGTGCCGTTAAAACATCTTGTGTGGTCTGCACGCCATCAATTACCACGAGGGCCTGGTTTTCGCCGGTCAGTGAGCGGGTGCCACGCAGCGTGATGCGCACGCTCGGGTTGATACCGTTATTGACCGTCTGAATTTGCAAGCCTGATACTTTGCCGGCCAACCCGTTCGTGACGTTCGTTACGCGGGCTTGATTTAGTTCCTTTGCGTCAATCGTTGAGGTAGCGTAACCCACTTCTCGGGCCTGCCGCTGAATGCCCAGCGCGCCCGTCACCACTACTTCTCCTAGCTGCTTGGTATCAGCTCCCAAGCCTACGTTGATAACAGCGGCGTCGCCAATGGGCCGCTCGATGGCACCGTATCCAATCGAGGAAAACGAAAGCACTGTAGCGCCGGCCGGAACGCTAATCGAGTAGCTCCCATCCGCATTAGTTGACACCCCAGTGGTAGTGCCTTTAGCTAACACCGTAACGCCAGGCAATCCTTGGCCAGTACCTTGGTCCGTGACGCGCCCTGAAACTGCTCTGCTCTGAGCCACCCCCTGCTGCAACAGGCTGATAGTCAAAGCAGAAGTTAGAAGTAGTTTTTCTTTCATGTGTTTGTTTTTGGTGAGTGACAAGCGGTGTTGAAAACATCCAACTTTACAAGTATACAGTAGGAGTTCCATTAATTAACAATTAAGTCTCATTGCATATTTATAAAAAATGTAATTGAACGGCCTTTTATTTGTGTGTTTATTAAAAATAACGGCATATAAATGCTGTATTATTAATAAAGTAGTTGCTGCCTATAGTGCAACTGATGTACTTACATAGGTGCTCTTGCAAAATATTCGGAGGGCAAGCTCTGATGAGGCGTTTCGATTCTGAACAAACGGTTGCAGTTCGATGAGCTCGGCTAAAAGTTGACGAATTGCTGGTGAAATCCTCTTTTGTTACAAGCATTTTGCTAGCAGTGCTGAATTTGCTGGCATAGCACGAAGGACTACACACCCTGCTTTAATCCTATCGAAAGCAGAGGCTCTTTATCCTGCTTACAATCAACTTCAACTGCTCTTCCAGCCAAGGTTTAAGAGAGCATAAATTCTCCAACTAAGCTGCAATCCTGTTTTAAATAGGTAGAATGCACAATCCAACGCAACGAAACAGTAATTGCTGCTACTTTGGCTTCCTAAGCTTCTCTCACAAACAACCTTCTATGAATACAGTAAGACTCTTTAGCCTGGCTGGCAGCTTAGCTCTCGCCGCGCCTGTTTTAGCCCAACAAACCACCGAAAAGGTAGACCAAGCTGCTATCAGCAAAATCAAGGATGAGGGCATGAACCGCTCCAAGGTGATGGAAACCGCCTTTTACCTCACCGACGTGTGTGGTCCGCGCCTGGCTGGTTCCGATGGCCTGAAGCGCGCCTACGACTGGACCAAAACCCGCCTCACCCAATATGGCCTCGCCAACGCCAACCTCGAACCCTGGGGCGACTTCGGCCGTGGGTGGGACATCGAGAAATCGTACGTAGCCATGACGGCTCCGTACTATCACACCATGCTCGGCGCCCCCAAAGCCTGGACCCCCAGCACGAGTGGCACCGTCAAAAAGCAGGTAGCCTACGTAAAGGCCACCACCGAAGCGGAACTCGACAAGTATAAGGGTCAACTGCGCGACAAAATAGTGGTGCTGGAAGTAGCTACGCCGCCTAAAGAAGGCTTCGAGCCCGATGCCAAGCGCTACACCGATGAGGAGCTGAAGGCTATGGCCGCCGGCGCCGCGCCTGCCCGCCCCGCGGCGGCCGGCACCCCCGCCACCTCCGAAGCCGACCGGATGGCCACCTACCGCGCCCGGCTGGCCTTGCGCACCAAGATGAGTGAGATGATGATGGCCGAAGGCGCTGCCGCCGTACTCAGCACCCGCGGCGGTTCACAAGGCACGTTCTTCACCTCGAACGGCGCGCCTTACGCCCCCGATGCCAAGCCCGTACTGCCTGAAATAGAAATGTCGCCCGAAGACCAGTTGCGTGTGATTCGGCTGGTGGAAGCGGGTATTCCGGTGGAAGTGGAGATGGAAACCAAAACCCGCTTCCAAACCCAGGACCTGAAAGGCTACAACGTAATAGCGGAAATTCCGGGCACCGATAAAAAGCTGAAAAGCGAAGTGGTTATGCTCGGCGGCCACCTCGACTCCTGGCACGCCGCCACCGGCGCCACCGACAACGCTGCTGGTTGCGCCGTGATGATGGAAGCTGTGCGTATTCTAAAAGCCACTAACCTGAAGCCGCGCCGCACTATCCGGATTGCGCTGTGGAGCGCCGAGGAGCAAGGTTTATTCGGTTCGCGCAACTACGTGAAAAACCACTTCGCCGACCCTGCCACTATGAAACTGCTGCCCGAGCACGAGAAGCTAGCCGCGTACTTCAACCTCGACAACGGCGGCGGTAAAATCCGCGGCATCTACCAGCAAAGCAACGAAGCCGTAGCCCCCATCTTCACGGCCTGGCTCCAGCCCTTCGCCGACCTTGGTGCCACCACCGTCACGCCCCGCAACACCGGCGGCACCGACCACCTCTCGTTCGACGCCGTGGGCCTGCCCGGCTTCCAGTTCATCCAAGACCCGCTTGATTACGGCACCCGCACCCACCACACCAACCAGGACACCTACGACCGTCTCATCCCCGAGGACCTGAAGCAGGCTTCCGTCGTGGTAGCTTCCTTCGTTTACAATGCCGCCATGCGCGACCAAAAGCTGCCGCGCAAGCCGCTGCCCGCCGCCACGGCTAAGGCCCAATAAGTAGTAGCCGCCCCCAACGAAAAACGCCCCGCTGACTTTTGAAGTTGGCGGGGCGTTTTTAATAAGGCTAACTAGATCTAGCAGGACGGTCTTCTGGAAAAAGCGGATTTATGTAATCTACTCTGCTAGCCCTAGCTTCCTAGTAACCCAGTTCTTAGGTACATCCACCGTAACCTCAACAACCGGCTTTTCGGTTTTGCCTTTTAGTCGGTTGGTTAGCCGGTTTAGCTTGCTTTCCTCACCGTTGCGGGAGAGCAGAATCTTGCCGTAGTCGCGGATGACGCTGACGGCTTTGGGCAGCGTGACGTTCACTTTCACTTCCTGGTACTGCGGATCGGGGCGGGACGGATCAACTGCTCGTCGGCTCTGAGCCCAACTGCTCGTAGATAAGAGCAACAGCAAAACCAGGAACGTAAACAGTTTACTTATGGACATCGGAACCCTCTTGATGCTATAAAGATGCTACTGCTTTCAATAGGGTTGTCTGTAGATGGGTGCAAAGCTGCCACGGTTTTCTCTGGAAGCCAACAGGCGGTTCCAGCATTGCGTTAGTCGAAAAGCTAAAGGTGCGGGGAGGTGCTTGACTGCCAGATAGTAAGACTTATTTCATCAGTAAGAATTTGCGCTTCATTACCTCCTGCACCGGCGTGTTGGTGATCTTGCTGTCCAGCCAAGAAATAATGTCCAGGTAGAGGAAGGGCCGGCTTTCGAACGGGTTGGCGGCAATAACGATCAGCTTCTCACGGAGCGCCATGAACGCCTCCCGTACCTGATGCGGTTCGATGTTGCCCACGTTGCGCAGAAACCGGAATATCTCCACCTGCATGGGCTGCTGGTCGTCCATCATGCCCAAGAAGCGGTACACCGACCGGACCTGATATTCCAGGCTGGCATCTTCGCCGGCTTCGTAGTGCGCAATCAGGTTGAGGATGCGGGCAAAGCACTGCAAGTCCTCGCGCAAGCTCAGGTCTTTGTGTTGGATGATAAGATTCAGGTACTCAATGGCCTTATGGTACTGGCCGCTGCCGAAGTAGAGGCTGGCTATTTTATAATAGAACACCAGCGTGCGGTGCATGTCCAATTGCGACTTGAAATGCTCTAGGTTGTCGAGCAGTTCCGGGATGATTTCCAGGCCTTCAGTGAAGCGGCCTTCCAGAAAGTAGGCGTTGATCTTATTGGTGTAGATGTATTGGAACAGCAGGATTTCGGTGTTGGGGCTGCTGCGTCGGGTTTGGTTGGCGGCAAACTCTTCCAGTGTCTTGAGTACCTCCATAAACTTGCTGTAGTACAGCATGTTGTAAAGCGTGGCCAGCAGGTTGTGTAGCCCTTTGATGTAGAGCATCGCCTGCAAATCCTTCATGTGCGGAGCCAACTCAAACAAATCCACCCACTTCTGCGCGTAGCGGTAGCAGGCCCGGAAATCCTGGTTGAGCGTGTAGTACCACACGTGCGCCTGGTAGTAATACAGCTTCTCGAAGAAGCCGCCCTTGCTGTCCTCGAAAGGCGGCAGATTCTCCCGAAAAAACTGGGTAATCTGCTCGTGGTCGGCGCGGTTGCGGGCGTGGCCGGCCTTCAGATAGAGCCCGTACAGCCGCAACGACGCATTAGACAACTCATGTATCTTGCTTAGGTGCTCCACCGTGTCTACGGCTTCGGTAGCCAAAGGTTCGGCGCGGTCTTTTAGGCTGCGTGTGATGTACTGGCTTTCAATCAGCTTCTCGAAATCCAGGGCCAGCAGCACGATGTGCGGCATTTCCACCTGCCGGGCGGCCACCTTCACTTTCTCCAGCATCCGCAGGCTCTGCTGGTAGAAGCCCTTATTATAAAGCACCCGGGCATAATCGAGCTGCTCGTGGAGTTGGATATCGGGGTTTTGGCCGGCGTGGTAGACGCGCAGGCTGGAGAGCAGTTGCTTGTAAAGGTTGGCTTTCAGGTTGGCGAGCTGCACCCGCTTGAGCGTCGGCACTTGCACCAGGATTTGGGCCTCGTCATAGGTTTCCAGCGCCTCCAGCGCATCGAAGAGTTGTAGAAACTTCAGGTCTTCCGAGGAACCTTGCCGATTGGTAAAAAGCCGGAAATGGCGCTTTTCGGAGCGGGTTAGAGACTTTATTAACTGAAAAATGGGCTCTGTGCTCTTGTTGGGCATTGTAAGAAATTATTCGGTAATGCGCTGATAGATAGAATATTAGTTTGATATAAAGAGAAGTTGGAAATAGTAGAAACAATCAAAGAACAGTTTACATGCGGTGATAGAACATGGTACTTAGAATCATATTCCATACCTCGTTCCGGTTTCACTAGGCTATTCTAGCATGGCACACCAGCAAATCCAAATCTTTGATACAACGCTCCGCGACGGCGAACAAGTGCCGGGCTGCAAGCTAAACAGAGACGAGAAACTTGTTATTGCCCGACAGCTAGAGCTACTTGGCGTCGATGTAATTGAGGCTGGCTTTCCGGTGTCTAGTCCCGGCGATTTTGCCGCCGTACAGGCCATAGCGGCCCAAACCCGCGAAGCAACGGTATGCGGCTTGTCTCGCGCTGTGGAAAACGACATCCGCGTGGCTGCTGAAGCCCTCCAAAAAGCCCGCTACCCACGCATCCACACCGGCATCGGTACTTCCGACGTGCACATCCAGCACAAGCTCTGCACCACCCGCGAAGACGTGTTGAAGCGCGCTATAGCGGCGGTAAAGCTTGCTAAAAGCTTCGTGGAAGATGTGGAATTCTACGCCGAAGACGCTGGCCGCACCGATAACGAGTTTCTGGCTCGGATTTGCGAAGCGGCTATCAAAGCCGGAGCTACCGTCCTCAACATCCCCGACACTACGGGCTACTGCTTGCCGCAAGAGTACGGCGCCAAAATCAAGTTCCTCCACGAAAACGTGCGGGGCATAGCAAACGTGCGCCTTTCTACGCACTGCCACAACGACTTAGGCTTGGCTACGGCCAACTCCATTGCGGGCGTGATGAACGGCGCCCGCCAGATTGAATGCACCATCAATGGGGTAGGGGAGCGGGCCGGCAACACGGCCCTTGAGGAGGTGGTGATGATCTTGCGCCAGCACCCCTACCTCAACCTCGACACCCGCATCAACACCCGCATGCTGGCCGAAACTTCCGCCATGGTGTCGCATCTGATGACCATGCCGGTGCAGCCCAACAAGGCCATTGTGGGCGCCAATGCGTTTTCGCATTCCAGCGGCATCCACCAAGACGGCATCATCAAGCACCGCGAAACCTACGAAATCATCGACCCCAAAGAAGTGGGCGTCGCCGATTCTACTATTGTGCTCACGGCTCGTTCGGGCCGCGCGGCGCTGGCCTATCGGCTCCAGAAAATCGGGTATGACTTCGAAAAAATCACGCTCAACAAAGCCTACGCCTGCTTCCTTCAACTAGCCGACCGCAAGCGGGAAGTGGTGGACGAGGACTTGCACGCCTTGGTAGAACAGGAAAAACTGGTAGCAGTCAACTAACATGGCCAAGTCCTTATTTGATAAAATTTGGGATGCGCACGTGGTACGCACCGCGCCAGGCGGCTTGGATATCGTGTACATCGACCGGCACCTGATTCATGAGGTAACCAGCCCGCAGGCGTTCGACGAACTCGAAGCCCGCAACCTGCCGCTGTACCGCCCCGACCGTATTCTGGCTACCGCCGATCACAACGTCCCGACCCGCAACCAGCATCTCCCCATCGAAGAGCCACTGTCCCGCTCACAGGTTGATAAACTCACTGCGAACTGCGAGAAGTACGGTGTGGAGCTCTACGGCTTGGGCCACGCCCGCCAGGGCATCGTGCACGTAATTGGGCCGGAATTGGGCCTTACGCTGCCCGGCGCTACCATCGTGTGCGGCGACAGTCATACGTCCACGCACGGCGCATTTGGCGCGGTGGCGTTTGGTATTGGCACCAGCCAGGTGGCGCAGGTAATGGCTACGCAGTGCTTGCTGCTGAGCCGCCCGA
>NZ_CAXTBM010000114.1:0-9880 GCF_964242765.1 uncultured Hymenobacter sp. | reverse complement strand
TGCTCGGTGCATTCGAGGATTACCTGCACCCGGTTTCCTTTCTTAGCCATCTCGACGGGGTTTTTGGGATTAAGGACTGCAAAGGTACGGGTCTTTTCGGAATTGACAAATACTCAGGTTAATAATGTAGCAGTAGTTATCCCTTTGGCCTTCACCCTACTACACCCGCAATTGTCGGCATAAGTCCTTCTGCTTGCTAAGCTAAGGGGTTAAAGCTATAGTTTAGGCATGGAATATTTGGCCTCTACACTGCTCTATATAGCTGAAAAGAACGCCTAGGTTTATTTCAATGTGGGCAGTTTGAAATCATCGAGGGCACTCGGTTCAGCTATCATGGCCTCTACCTCAGCTACCGTGCGAGGCGCTTCCTTGGAAAGATTCTCGGCACCCGTAGCAGTAATGAGCACATCGTCTTCGATGCGGACGCCAATATTCCACCACTTCTTGTCGCAAGGACTGCCCTCCGGAATGTAGACTCCGGGCTCCACCGTAATGACATTACCGGCTTTGAGTGGACCATAGTTGCCCCGGTCGTGCACGTCGAGACCCAGGTAGTGGCTGGTCCCGTGAGGAAAGTAGCGGCGCATTTCCTCTGGCTTCTGAATGATGCCTAGTTTCATCAGACCCTCCGATACCACTTGCTGGGCGGCTTTATTGGGAGCTTGAAACTCGTTGCCCGGCTTGCACTCCCGAATGGCCGCGTCTTGCGCCGCCAGCACCAATTCGTACAGTTGGCGTTGGGCGGCACTGAACTTACCGGAAGGCGGCACGGTGCGGGTTACGTCGGCGGTGTACCCGTGGTACTCAGCGCCGCAGTCCATAAGCACTAAGTCGTTGCCAAGGCGCGGCTTGTCGTTGGTTTCGTAGTGCAGGATGCAGCTATTGTTGCCCGCCCCAACGATGCTCGGGTAGCCCTCAAACTCGGCTCCGTATTTTTTATATACATACTCATGTAAGCCCTGCACTTCCATTTCGCTTATATCGGGGCGCATGGCTTTCATTACCTCTTGCTGCCCTATGGCGCTGATGCGGACGGCGCGGCGCAGCATGCGCAGTTCTTCGGGAGTTTTTACGGCGCGCATTTCGTCTAGCGCGTCATCCAGCACTGCACTTTCAAAGCGGCTGGTGGGGCGCGCCGCCATGGCCTTTTGGCGCTCGGCGTCGGTGGTGGCTTGAAGGTAATTCTGCACGTAAGTATCCGCTGCTACAGCCGGCTGCGTCTTCATCAGATTTTCCAAGTACGCTTTTACCTTGGGCGCATTTGCAACGCCATAGCGTTCAATGGAACGATAGACATCAGCTTTCTTGGTATCAAATGCAGCCGGGACACCAGCACCAGCCTGTTGACGAAAACTAGCAAGTAGGTCGAATAGGTCGGCGGGGTTCTGCGAATCGTCGCGCACATCGGTGGGCAGGTCCAGGAGATGGATGTGCTGAAAGTCTGCCCATGGAATACCAGCACCGGCAAAGTCGGTGTTATTGGCTACGTGCTGCAACTTTAACTGCTGCTTTGCTCCTTCTGTGCCTAACCGTCGCCCCGTCCAGGATTCCGCTTTGGGGTCACGCGGCTGCACAAACAAAGCTTCCGTAATACCCGCTTGCCCACTTACCGTTTGCGGTTCCTTGAAGAGCACCAGCACGGCGTCGGGCTCATCATAACCGGTTAGGTAGTAAAAGTCGGGGTCTTGATGGTAGATGTAGTTGACGTCGTTGGCCCGATTGCGGACGGGTGCCGCAAATAGTACTGCCACCGAACCCGCCGGCAGCGTCTGCCGCAACAATTCGCGCCGGTTCTTATGAAAGGCCGGGTCCAGAAAGTCGGCCGGGCGGCCGGGGCCGGCGGCCCGTTGGGCATACGCATCGGCCAATGAAGCACTTAAAGCGAAAGCCAGCAGCAGCGGGCCAAGAAACCGGGTCATGATAGAAGGCAGAAGTACACGAACAGAACTAAGTAGATACAACAAAGACGCGTACCCGAACCGAAAAAGTGCTTTTCAGTTCGGGTACGCGTCTGTTAATACTTTCTCTTTACAGTAAGCCGGAAGGGGCTAGACTAGTAAACGATGAAGCCTTGCTCCTTGGCCTTCTTCAGGACCGACATGATGCCGTTCTTGTTGATGGTGCGGATGGTGCTAGTTGCTACTTTCAACGTTACCCAAGAATCCTCTTCGGGAATGTAAAAGCGCTTCTTCTGCAAATTCGGGTAGAATTTGCGTTTGGTCTTGTTGTTAGCGTGCGACACGTTGTTGCCTACGCGGGTACGCTTGCCGGTCAAATCACAAACTCGGGCCATGATATTTGAAGGTTGAGGTTACAATGCTAGAAACAGGGGCGCAAATATCGGTATAAGTTTGCCAATCGCCAAATGTCTTCCCAACAAGTCGATAGGAAAACGAGCCCTTGCTTTTATAACATGCGTGCGACTATTTGAGAAGGCTTACCTCTCTCCCGAAACTACTTGCTCGTATGCTGAAAGAACTCTAGCAGTTTGTAGCGTCTAAATGCCAGAAGTCTTTTTTAGATCCGGTGTCTGGTACTTAATAAGTGAAATTTCAAGTACAACACTATGCGTACATCAAATCATAACTGCTTATCTGATTTAGGTTTTCGCCAGGGGCAGTGCCGGCAGCCGTTGCCGCAGCAGCTGCCGCGGCGGCGGTGATACTGCTCAGTGAAAACCATAAAGCCTTCGGGAGTAAGATAATAGTCGCCGGGTTGGAGAGGTTGAGCTAGAAAGGCGGAGCTAGGCATAGAATCTGTTCAGCAATCAGATAGACCGTAAAGATCGACCATAATTTTCTTAGCTGAATTATAGCTGCCTTAGTAGCTCAATACGAAGCTTGCGCTGCTCTTCTCGTCTTCTTACTCTTCGTGGCCAGGAGCTACAGTGATGCCAGGTTGTTGTAGTTTCTTGGCTTCCTCTGCGAGTCGAAGCTGTTCCTTCACTGAAGGTTGCTTGGGCAACTTGTCTAAGTCAGGCTGCCCCGCATCCACCCAACAGGTATACCAGAAAGCCCCAATCAGGCGCTGCGCCAACCGCATTTGCCGCTCTACCTGGCCCGTAAGCCGCTGGTGGTACTCGCGGCTGAACTCGCGGGAATACACGCGTACCGTTTGGTTGTTGCGCTCCTCAAACCCATACTTTTTATCGTCGGCAAACTTACTTGTCAACTCTTTCTCAAACCGCAACACCGAATCGACGGCGGCGCTGGAACGGGCTACAGTTGCCCAGATCGTTTTGGAAGGGGAATCCAGATACGGCGCCGGACCGGTGAAGAAGTCGTAATTGGCAGCTAGGATTTCCGGCAACCGGGACTCCCAGAAGCCGTGGATACCGCGCTGCCCCGTTAGTTGCCCATTGTAGTTGTGCGTAGTGTGCAGCGGCACGCAGGCATCGGCTATGTAATGCCCCAAGTCAGCCGACAAACTTAGTATTCGGTCGGCATCCCGTTGACGGAAAGCTTCGGTAAGTTGACTTTTCATCCGGACCACCTGCCACGGCACTATGCCATGCCGCATTAGGGAGTCTTCGCCGTATTTAGCTACAGCATCGGCATACGAGCGGGGCAGTTCAGCCAGGGCAGAGTCGCCGTACACGTCCACGTCCAGAAAGTGACGGGCGGCTTCACCGGGTACTACGGAACGGCGAGAATCTGGCCGGGTGGCATTTTCTGTGAGGTACTCGATATTAGTTTTGTAGAATCCTATCATCTCGGGTGGCAGCGTAAATACCGCCAGCCGGTTGATAAGCCGATGCCCGAAGAAACCCCACGCCTGCGGCTGCTGCGGCCATACGAGTAGCACAAATAAGAGCAGCAAGAGTAAATTTTTCTTCATATAAAATAATCAAAGCATATAGACAGTAGCCGTAAAAATCCACTCTAACCTACCATTTTATTCAACGCATAAAAAATACCCCCAGCTTGAAGCCAGCGTGGACCTGACCCGCTCCGCCCTTCAGAGCCGAGAGCAATGAGTACTGATTAGGGAAAAAAGGTTTGGGAAACTTCCCACTTCGGCTGCTCTTCCAGATAACTTGAGGCTTCCAAGCTTTCGTGGAAAATTTCTTTAACGCACAAGCCCGTCCCCTTAAAGAAAAGGACGGGCTTGATATGACTTTGTTTAAAATAGCTTTAGTTCTGTTTGAATCTGTTTTACCTCAAGCAAAACGGCGAACAAAATATGCTGTCTTACCGGCGGCCCTGACTGGCAAAACGCATGCGGTAGTCGGCATTCACATCGCCTTTGCTGATGCGCGTGAGCTTGCCTTTGATAAGTTGCTTCTTGAATCCTGAAATCTTATCAGTGAACAGTACGCCTTCGAGGTGATCGTACTCGTGTTGAATAACGCGGGCCGTCATGCCGCTAAAGGATTCCTCGTGTAACTGGCGGTTTTCGTCTTCGTAACGGAGCACAATATTTTCGGGACGGTACACCATTTCGCGCACGCCCGGAATGCTAAGGCAGCCTTCCTCGAAGCCCCATTCTTCGCCGGTTTCGCTTACCATTTTAGGGTTGATGAAGGCCCGTTTCACGGGTTTCTCGGCATCTGGTAGCGGCTCACCGGTTTCCTCGTCCTCGGTGTCAATCATCGGCTCCGAATCAACAACAAACAGGCGAATGCTTTTGCCTACTTGCGGCGCAGCCAGCCCTACTCCGTGGGCGTGGTACATGGTTTCAAACATATCCTGCACAACCTGCTTCAGCTCATCAGCTGGGAGGTCTTGGGGAATATCTTTGGCACGGGTTTTCAGCACAGGGTCGCCAAAGGCAACTATGGGGTAAATCATTGGGATTCGAGGAAAGATTGCAGAATAAGGGTAGCACTAACCCGGTCGACGGTGGCCTTGTCGCGGCGGTCCTTTTTACTGAGACCACCCGCAAGCATTGCCGCGTGGGCCATACGCGAGGTGTAGCGCTCGTCTATCTCGTGTACGGGCACGTCAGGAAATTCGCGGCGCAGACTCCGCATTAGGCCAACAACAGCACTAGTGCTATCAGTTGCTTCGTTGAGCAGCGTTTTGGGCATGCCCACTACAAGGGCCGCCAATGGTTCGCGCTGATGATAGGCTTTCAAGTAACTAAGCAAATCCTTGCTGTGTACCGTGTTGAGGGGAGTGGCAATGAGCTGTAGTGGATCCGTTACGGCGAGCCCGACACGCTTATTGCCATAATCAATGGCGAGAATACGGCCCATGACAAAAGGAAATTCAAAGTGATACTACGGCACAGCTACCACGGCTACCGTCCCAAAGATACGACAGGCCATTAAAATCAATGGATTTCTTCCTATTTCGTGCTAGCTCTATACATGGTTATACATTTACGGCATTGCAATTCTTTGAATTAGTTTTGTACTAATTATTTCCACTCATTAAACTACTTCAACCAATGAGCTTGCCCGCTATTATTGCACTAAAATTTGCGGGCAATAGGAATTTTTGCTTGTATTAAAGATAAAATTGCATTGTTATTTGAAAAGTTATATATCTAACTTTTTGTTGCTGGTATCTTAGAAATGTTTTAATATTTTTGAATGATATCGAAGTCTCAGGTATTATTCTTCTTGTGGTCTGAACGTCTACTTGCTTAGCATCTTATGATAATAGGGCCTACGTCTCAGCCAGCGCCTGCACCGGAACCTGCACCCCGCAATTCGCGGCGGCAAATGCGACAGCCGCTGTTGCTGGCTCTGACTTTAGCTTGTGGGGTACTATTGGGCGCCAATCCGTTTCGGCCTTCCAGCCAGAACCCCGATGGCACAGCGCGCGGCTACCTCAAATTTAAAGAGATTCTCTCCTACATCGACCGCGACTATGTTGACTCGGTGGATGCGGAAGCGTTATCTGACTATGCCATTGGCCGAATGCTAGAACAGCTCGACCCACACTCGGTATTTATTCCAGCCAAGCAACAGCAGCAGGCTTCGTCTTTTTTACAAAGTGATTTCGATGGCGTGGGCGTGGAGTTCAACATCTTCCACGACACCGTAACGGTGGTTGCTCCACTCAGCGGCGGTCCGGCCGAACTTTCCGGCTTGCAACCCGGCGACCGAATTATGGCGGTGAACGGTGAGCGGGTTTCGGGAATTCACATCACCACCGAGCAAATGTTTGGAAAGCTGCGCGGCACGCGGGGCTCGAAGGTGATTTTGCAATTGTTGCGTCATCACCAAGCCAAGCCGCTGAATGTGGCTGTCATCCGCAACCGCATTCCTAATAATTCGGTGGAGGTTTCTTATCTGCTCGATAAACAGACCGGCTATATCAAAATCAGCCGTTTTGCTAGTGGCACGTATGATGAGTTCAAGCAAGCCCTCGGCGACCTTCGCCACCAAGGCATGACCAGCTTAGTGCTGGACCTGCGCGGCAACCCCGGCGGCTACCTCGACCGCGCTACTAAACTAGCCGACGAGTTCATTGGCGGCACCCGCAAAATAGTGTACACCGACGGTAAAGGCGACCAATACGATACCCAAACCTTTTCGCGAGTAGCTGGCGAATTCGAGGAAGGCCCGTTGGTCGTGCTCGTAGATGAAGGCAGCGCCTCAGCCGCCGAGGTAGTGGCCGGCGCTTTGCAAGACCACGACCGTGCATTGGTTGTTGGCCGCCGGACTTACGGCAAGGGCTTGGTACAACAGCCTATTGCGCTTAATGATGGATCGGAATTGCGTTTAACTATTGCGCGCTATTACACGCCCTCGGGTCGTAGCATCCAGAGGTCGTACCGGAAGGGGTTAGCCGCTTACGAGCAGGATTTGCAGAACCGCCTCCGGCATGGCGAGCTGTTCCATGCCGACAGTATTCACTTCGACGATTCATTGCGTTACCACACGGATCACGGGCGCACGGTGTATGGTGGCGGCGGTATCATGCCTGACATATTTGTTCCGCGCGACACCTCAGCTTTTTCGGCTTATTATACGCGGTTGCAAAGCCACAATCTAGTGCGGGAGTATGCGCTAAACTACTTTCAGGAACACAAAGCTGAACTAGGAGCATTGCGTTCCGAGCAATTCCTGAGTACGTTCCGTGTTAACGATTCGCAGTTGCAAGCCCTGGTTGAATTGGCAGCCCACGACGGAATGCCCGCTAACCCTATGCATTTGCGCCGTTGCGCCAGCCTGCTCCGCAACCAGATCAAGGCGTACATCGCCCGCAGTGCGTATGGTAAGCTCACCTACTATGCGGTTTTGCATGAGCAGGATGTGGAACTGAAGCAAGCCGTACAGGCTATGGGCAATGGCTCAGCCAACCCGATGCAAAAGCTATCAATGAATTAACCTTTATCTATAATTATCTGAGGCTATACTGCGAAACGGTCGGAGCGATGAACTCCGGCCGTTTTGATTTTAGGTTCTACTGAAAACGCACAGAATAGTGCGGTCGACACCAAACGGCCGCAAATCTAAAGCAAATTGTTACAGCGTTTTATCTTGGTACCGAAATTGCGCCTTTACCCCTTCGAGCGGCTTGCCATCTGCTTCGGCGTAAGGATAAACGAAATAGTTGAGCGGATTGCTTTTCTGCTGAGGGGCTAGTACTAAGTCGCGGCCCCGGGTAAGCTCGACGCGGTTTTCGTCGTGCGCCCCGAAAAAATACGTACGGCGCGACGGATCTTTGGCGGCTTCCGATGCATCGACGGGCACCCAACCGGTTTGCTTTGTGTAGAACTCAGCCCAGCAATGATAGCCTTTGATTTCGCCAGTGCCACGCTCGGTAGGCAGCGGAAAACCGATGCTGAATCGCGCAGGAATGCCCAGCGCCCGGCAGTAGCCAATAAACACCGCATGGAAGTCGGTGCAATTGCCGCGCCGAACGTCGCAGGCGTAGTAGATATCGCCGCGTCCCCAGCCTTGGCCGGTTTTGTCGTAGGTGACGGTGCTCACCACATGCTCGTAAACGGCGCGGGCTTTTTCAAGGTCGGTCTTGGCATTGGCTTTGGCTATTACTTCCTGCGCCCAGCCCTTGACTTTGGCATCGAGAGGAACCAGCCGATCCGGAGCCAACCAACGCGCCATATTGGGGTCAGTAGCTTCCATAGAGCGCACAGGCTTACCCTTGGTAGTAGCTAAAAAAGGATTTTGGTGCTCGCGCCGAGTTGCTTGAAAGCTCATATCGACGGTGAGGCCAACGGCCTGTGCGGCAGGCACCTTCAGATGAAGCACCTTGTTCCCGAATGCTGCGTCGGTGATAGTGTAGGGAACCTTCGTCTTGATTTCCAACTGCTGAATGTCTTGCGAAGCGTCGGGGTGCGGCACAGGCAACCAGAGTTCCACCGAATCGGTGCCAGTAGGGAGGGCCGGTACGGTAGCCGTGTAGTCGAAGGCAAAGGTGCGAACCCGTGGGGTAGGCGTAGGCCCGGCAGCAAGCAGGGCAAAGCCCGCAGGCAGCAAGTAACGGAGGAGAGCGGCAGACATGGAGAAACAAACAATCCGAACTGGCCACCAGCGGCCGACATAGAAGGTGTAAAAGTAACGTATTGACAGAGGGTTTGTTTGCTAAGGTGTATTTCTAACACCTTAAACCCCGTTCACACTAGATCTTGAACAGATTAAATACCGGGTTTTCGGTGGTGTTTACCTACTGAATATTTCCTTGCTCTAGCTAGATTAAGCCACCACTCCCAAGTGAGCAAACAACCCTTTTTTACGTTAGTAATTTAAATTTCTCGTGCTAGTCGAGAGAAAAAGTAGTTGATATTGCTACGGACTGGCGCGGGTGCTCACTCCTCAAACGTTCTTACCTTCACGTTTCAAGCTCCCCGTCCCCAATTCCCATCCAAACCCACCCCTGTCCGCATGGCTTACTATCACCGCCTTGGCCAGATTCCGCGCAAGCGCCATACCCAGTTTCGTCAGCCCGATGGCACACTCTACTCAGAGCAGCTTGTTGGTACACTTGGCTTTCACGGCGTTTCGTCGCTGCTATACCACCGGCACCCGCCCACCGATATCCGGCAGGTAGGCCAGGCCGAGCCTTTCAGTCCCAAGTTGCTCAAAGACCGCCCCTTGCAGCCGAGCCACTTGCGTACTCTGGCTGAAACCACTACCGGCGGCGACTACCTAGCGGCTCGCCAAACCATGCTCGGCAATGCCGACGTCACGCTCAGTATCTGCAATCCTACCGAGCGGCGGATGAGCTATTATTACAAAAATGCGCTAGCCGACGAGGTGATTTTCGTGCACGAAGGCCGGGGCGAACTATGGAGCCAGATGGGCAAACTAGTTTTCGAGCCCGGCGACTATGTGGTGATTCCGCGCACCATTATTCATCAGCTGCATTTCGAAGAAGGCGCCGTACGGCTGCTGATTATCGAGTCGTTTAGCGCGGTGGAAACGTGCCGGCGCTACCGCAACCACTTTGGGCAACTGCTGGAACACTCGCCGTATTGCGAGCGGGACATCCGGCCGCCGAGCGAACTGGTTGCGAATGATACCCAGGAATCGGGCGAGTACTTGCTGAAAATCAAGAAGGAAGGCCAACTGCACCATCTTACTTACGGCCACTCGCCTTTTGATGTGGTGGGGTGGGATGGGTACTTCTACCCTTACGCCACGAGTATTCATGATTTCGAGCCGATAACGGGCCGCCTGCACCAGCCCCCACCAGTGCATCAGCATTTCGAAGGGCACAACTTCGTGATTTGCTCGTTCGTGCCGCGCCTCTTCGACTACCACCCGCTTAGTATTCCCGCCCCTTATAATCATTCCAATGTTGATTCCGACGAGGTACTGTATTATGTGGCAGGCAACTTTATGTCGCGGCGGGGCGTGGATCTGGCGTCCTTCACCTGGCACCCAAGTGGCATTCCGCACGGGCCGCACCCCGGCACCGTAGAAGCTAGTCTCGGCAAAAAAGAAACCCACGAGCTAGCCGTA
>NZ_CAXTBM010000113.1:0-10011 GCF_964242765.1 uncultured Hymenobacter sp. | reverse complement strand
GGCCGCTCCACTTCATAATCCTGGATTACCTGCTGCAGGATAGCCATATCCTTCGGGCAGGCCTGGGCAAATTCTTCCCAGTTGATTAGCGTCAGCTGCTCGGGCATCTCTACCAGGCCCAAAATACAGTCCCAGAGGGCGTCCCAGCTTACCTAGCCCACGCCGTACCATTCAGGAAAGCTTAACTGCGTTTTGAAGAGTTCGCGCAGGTCCGTTTTGGTGATAATGCCGCGCAGGTCTAGGGTCATGCAACAAAGTAGGAAGGGTAGCAACGAGTATGGATATTGTCGAGCTATTCGGTGCTATCTAAGACGCTATCCTTATTTATTGAGCTACTATTTGCCTGTCTGCCCTTCCAAAGGTGCCCCATTGGATTATTCTTTATTTTCCTTCTTTATTCGATGCACCTTTTTACGCTTTCAACGCTGCGCCAAGCGAGCTGTATGCTGGTCATGCTTCTTCTGAGTTTGCATAACTTGGCTCGGTCTGTTCCTACCTGGCAAAATGCCCTCGTGACCGGCTCTGCGTCCCAAAACAACCGGTATAGCTTCGACGCGGTAGTGGATGCCGCCGGCAATACCTACGAGGTGGGTGATTTTCACGGGACGGTGGTGGTAAGCGGCACGACGCTCGTAATCCCTAGTGGCACCGATAGCGACGGCTACCTAGTAAAATATACCCCCACGGGCACTGTCGCTTGGATTAAGCAGCTAAGTTCGACCGGTTCTGAATCGGTCAAGAGCATCGCCCTTGATGCCGCAGGGGACGTCTATATTGCTGGCGACTTTGGGCCGTCCTTCTCCCTTGGCAACGGCGTCGGTCTTAGTAGTGGCTCCGGATTCATATCCAAAGCATTCGTGGCTCGTTACTCCGCGCAAGGAGCAGCCTTATGGGCGCACCAAACCAGTGCAACGGGCTATGGCGCCGTTAATGGTGGTGGCCTTGGCGTGGATGCTGCTGGCAACGTGTACTGCACTTATTTTGCCAATATTATCACCGTAGGCTCCACTACGTTAACCACGCTTAACGACAGCAAAGCAATCTTTCTGGGCCGGCTTTCCGGCAGCACAGGTGCCTTGCAGTCCCTTGTTCAGGCCTTTTTGTATGCCTCGCCAACTCCTACTGCTGTTTACTACCATTCCAGATTAGCAGTAGCCCCCACGGGCGAAGTTTACATTTCCACCTCTTTTAGTCACCCCGCTATCCTTGGCGCCACCCTTACCTGTCCGAATGCCAACGCCGACGTACTCGTGGCCAAGTACGGGACCCAGGGCAATTTTGAATGGGTCGAGCACCTAAGTAGTGCGGGCATTGAGTCGGTCGGCAACACCGTAGTAGATGGCAGTGGCAGCCTGTAGATCCTTAATTTCACGGATCCCTTTGCTGTCGGTGGGACTATCCTACCCAGCGCTGGGCTCTTTGATGGCTCTTTGATAAAATACTCGCCTCAAGGTACGGTGCAGTGGGTACAGCCTAGCGGGGGCCCGGGGGCCGATCGATTAAGCAGTGTGGCGCTTGATGCTGCCGGTAACCCCTATGTAACGGGGCTCTTTAGCAACGTAGCCCGCTTTGGGGCAACGACGCTCACCAGCGTCGGCAGTTCCAGGTTTTGCCTTCGTCGAGGCCTATACTCCCCAAGGGCAACTCCGCTGGGCCCAGCGGGCAGGCGGATCAGGCTCGGATGCTGGTAGCCATATCGGCCTAGATGCCAGCGGGGAGGTACGGGTGCTGGGCTAATTTGCCGGTACGTGTGCTTTCGGATCGTATTTACTCAGTACTAGTGCGCTTAGTGAAACCTTCTTAGCCCGCCTGAGCAGCGCCCCGCTGGTTACCCGCACCAACCAAACTATACCGATAAGCATGTATCCCAACCCGGCTACAATTGCTGTGCGCATTCCTTCAGTACCTGTCGGTCACCAAGTACAGTTACTGGATGCGGTAGGCCGGATAACCCACACGCTTCACGTAGCACATGACGCGACTGTATCGGTGCGAGGAGTAACGCCCGGACTCTATGTTGTGCATGCTTATAACGCATAAGGCCATCCGGTTACGGGTCGATTAATAGTAGAATAACTCTTGGCTTTTGCTTTAACCTCATCTCTACCTCATGTTCGCTATTCTGCTCTTGATGGGCAATATCGGTGCCGCCGAGTTGCTCAAACTGCAGCAATTACTTGAGCAAGATGTGCTCACGCCAGCCGAGCTTGAAGAACAAAAGCGGCGCCTGCGGCGCTAAAACCTCCCAATATAAGCGAACAGATATAACGGTAGGTTGCGCTGGTTGCAATACAAGAATATATCCAAAAGAGCCTTATGCGTCCACTAGATCGCAGGATCCACCGTATCGCTTCCACCATTTTCTTCTTCAGTACCGCGCTATATCTGTTGCCTAACTTCTATGGCATAATAAAACCCCTGAGGCTATTGCTCCAAGGCAAGATTGACTACAGCCTGTTGGTTATTCTGCTACTTATACCTATGCTCTTTGCCAGCCTCTTCCTAGCCATCGGTCTTGGAATCCGAAGAGGTAAAGTGTGGGCTAAGGGCCTCTTTTTACTGTATCCGGGTTGGTTCCTCTTTACGTTATCGCGCGACGCACCTTATCTAGCGCAGCATACCTTCTGGGATGTAAGCCGCCTGCTGCTCATTCTTGCCTTGCAATTCACCGTAGCTTTCTTTCTGTTCAAAGGCCCATTTACTCGTCGCAAACCAATTGCGTCGGATGCCGACTCAGGAGTACAGGAGTGAAAGAAGCTACCTAACGCCGGGCCATTCAGTTTAAGGAGGAGATATCGACTGCCCAGTATGTGACCCGTTTTTGAAGGGGTGTAAACCGATGCCCTGCCCCCTTCGCTCAAGTGGTCGAGTGTCGGACTCTTATCAGCGGGTTATCAGTTCGCTTCCGGCAGCGCCCACAGCATCTATTCACCAACATAGTAGCTATATTGGTGAGTGTGACTACACCTCTATCAGGGGCGATTACAAGGGAAGTATATTTGTAGGGAATTTTTACTCTTGGTACATGAAAATAGCTGTTATCTCGGCATTATTGATCAGTTTGCTGGCCTCCTCTACCGCTTGCGTCCCCCAGACGGAGACCATTATCTCCTCCCCGGCCACTAGACGGACGGCGTACAGTGTGCCGGCGGCGGCTATCGCGAAGCCCGAGGTTTCTCCGCTCCCCGTCACCGATGCCAACGGGCACACGACCACTATCTCAACGGACTCTCTCCCCCCGGCCCCCCGCAACTACTATCCCCCGGTACGCAATTCGGCGCCCAACTCGCAGAAATCCGTGAGGCGCCGGGGCTATCTGCCAACCAAGGTCCGGACCTACAAGCCTACCCGGCTCCGAAAGAAGAAGTAGGGAGGAGATGGTCTAGCAAAAACGGACCGTTCCAGGACTTCGTGAAAGCGCAACCTCTCATCGGTTTCAGGTCCCTTCCCTTTGTCTACCAATTCCGCAATAAAGCATCCAAAAACCGGGGCTAATAAGTAGGGTCAGAAAGAAAACAGGGTTTATCTTTCTGACCCTACTTATTAGCCCGTGCAGATGCCTCCCTCGGTTCACTTTGCTACTAGCTGCGAGTGAAGCGTACTTACCTGTATTGTGCGCAGGGAGAAAAATGGCAGAAATGAGGTGCGTACTAAAACCAGCCTTTTTGTGCCCAGAACGTCGGCTAACGGGCTCCTCCTTCTAGGGAGAGAGACGCCCGTCTCCGCGCACGTCTTGTACGAGTAACTGGAACGCGCGGATGAGCTCGACCGTGTCCATACTCGTGGCCACGCTATGGAATCCTTGCTCAAACCGCTGCCGCGTCCGCGTGCGATCGGCATAGATAAAGCAGTACTTGCCCGCGGCCTGGCAGGCGGCTAAGATGCGCTGCAGCGCGGCTTGCATTACGTCGGCCTCGAACTGCGCGGGCACGCCCAAGGCGATGGAGAGATCAAAGGGCCCAATGAAGAGGCCATCCACCCCGACCAGATTCACAATTTCTTCCACCCGCTCCAGGCACTCGCGGGTTTCACACTGGGGCAGCAATAGCGTCTCGCGATTGCTGCGTTCCAGGTAAGACCCCAGGTCGTGGAGAGCGGGCGAGTAGCTGAAGGCCGAGGCTCGAGACGGGCCAAAGCCGCGCTCGCCCAGCGGCGCGTACTTGCCGTACTCGACCAGGCGCCGGACCTCGTCTACGGTTTTGACGGCGGGAACAACGAGCCCCTGCGCCCCGAGGTCGAGCAGATTCATCACGGCGGCGCGGGAGGCATCCTTGACCCGTACCAGCGGGGTCAACTGGTGGCGTTCAGCGGCCAGGATCTGCGCGGCGGTTCCCTCCAAGCTTCCGGGGCCGTGTTCCAGATCCAGGACCACATAGTCGAGCCCGGCCAGGGCCAGGCATTCGATGATGGCGGTACCCCCGAGTTGGACAAACGTGCCGAGGGCGGGAACTCCCTGCTGCAAGGTTGCGCGAAGTGTATTGTGCATCCGGGCGGGGTTACAGTGGTGGGCCGCTGGTGGCCGCCGCAAGATGGTCATTTAGCGAGAACTCTTTCGCATGCTCCTCCGGCTACCCGTATCGGAGAGCAAAAGCTGCAGCAGGGTACACAGAAGCTGTTCGCGCTACAGCAGGGACTCCCGTAGTGCTGCCCGATGGGGTACAGTCGGCTCGTAAGGCTCGTGGCGGCCGGTAGCGGGAATACGCGGTGGGCGTCGGGCGCAAAGAAAGAGGATTTCTCCCGGCTTCGATTTCTTTGGGTGGCTTCTGCTGCCGAAGTTACCAAGTAACGAGTACACCTAGGCGGAGCAACAAGCCCAAGAGTAAGAGCTTTCGAAGCCGCAAAAGACAGCAAATCCGGGCACGGATTTTTCATCTCTCACTTGCTAAAGGCGAGCATGCTGCCCCTATACGACCTCAGCCAGCAGCGCCAAGGCAAACACGACACAAAAGAGTGCCAAGGGAACGAGTGAGGTGGTCGGGTGAAGCGGCACGGAATTAGGTCTTAACTTTCTTCTCTGATGGCCACTCCTTCCAAACCGACCAAGCGACACACTTATGATGCGGCCTTTCGCGCCGAAGCCTTGCGCTTAGCTAGCGAGAGCCGTTCCACGCAGGCAGCCGCTCGGGCGCTTATTAATCCTAAGCTACTCTATAAGTGGCAGCAAGCGGTGCAAACACCGGCCGCGGCCGCCAGTGCTAGCCTCGACCCGGCTACTGCTGCTGAATTACGCCAGTTACGGGCGGTCAATCGGCGGCAGGCCCAGGAGTTAGAGATTTTTTAAAGCCATTGCCAGTTGCCTGCTCTAAGCGCAGGCTCTCGCAGACCAACGACTAATGAACTGCTACTGCTTCATCGACCAGCACCGCATTAGCTACCCAGTGCGTCGCCTTTGTCAGGTGCTGCACGTAGCACCCAGTCGTTACTATGCTTGACGGCAACGCCAACGCCAAACTATTAGACCGAAAGAGCCGGCGTGGGAAGTGGCGTTGGACCAGACGTTTGCAGCGCATAAAAGACGCTATGGCACCCGTCGACTGCGCGTTGCGCTCCACCAGCAGGGCCACTGTCTGGGCCGGAAAGCGCTGCGCACGGCCATGCGCCGCCGAGGCTTACGTGCTTTGCAGCCTAAAGCCTATACGCCCCGCACCACTGACTCAACTCACGGCCTACGCTGTGCCTCCAATCGCTTGCTCGACCAGCCGCCTGTCGTGCAGGCCAACCGCGGCTGGGTGAGCAACATCACGTACTTGCCGCTGGCCAGTGGAGCGTGGGCTTGTTTATGCGCGTTCCAGGATGTGGCCAGTAAGCACGTCGTGGGCTGGCACGTAATGGCCACCATGCCCGAAGAGTTGGTTACCACCGCTTTGCAGCGCGCCTTGCTGGCTCAGCAGCCAACGGCGGGCTTACTCGTCCACTCGGACCGAGGTGGTCAGTACTGTCGTAACACCTATCAGGCGCTGCTGTACCGTCACCAAGCGCTACGCTCACAGAGTCGCCGCGGGAAATGCTACGACAACGCCTAGGCCGAAAGCCTCTGGTCACGCCTTAAAACCGAAGAACTCGAAGCCTGCGACTGGCCGGTATTTACCGACTTAGCCGATGCCCAGACCAGTGTCGCGAATTATTTCAACTACTACAAGCACCAGCGGCTACCTTCCAGCATTGGCTATCAGTTGCCGTACCTTGCTCACCAACAACTTGTTTAACCAACAATGCTAAACTGTCCCGTCTAACTGGCTCAGCTCAGCGGTACCCGTAGCGGTGGCTGGCAGCACGCGGAAGACAACTCATTTTGTACTCGACCAAGTGTACTGGAGAGTCTCTATATTGCGGCCGCGGGGCACTTGCACGGGTTGCTGGAGTATAAATAGTTGATGAACATAATGTTTATGATTGTTGCAAAACTCTGTGCAGTTCTTGCAAGCAGTGCTTCTGCTAGTTAGAACAGCTTGCCAATCCTGTTTTCTATGTCTTTCGCCAAGTGCTGTGACACGGATGAGCTTATCTTTTGACTCCTTCTAGGGTTTTGCAACAGCCACACATTTTACCACTTAGCAACCGAGCTCTAAGGTGTTTAGCATCCAACTGACCGGTTCGGTCTGCCGTTTCCCTTGCTGAGTGGTCTCATAGCAAAGTTGATGGGGCGGCGCCAAGCGCATCGAAGCGGGGTGCAAGCTGGTGAGGTTCTTTACCGGCCACTGGTAAGATGGAACGACAACTGCCACCCGCTTTTCGCCAACGCCATCTAGAAAAGGGCGTTGGCGTTGACTTTAAACCAAGGCAGAATCCATAACATGCGAGTCATCGGCTACTAACCCTGGCGTTATGCACGAGCGGAATCCTCGGTTTAGGAGGTGCCAAATAAAGTAGTGGGATGGGTGGTGGTGGGTACGGCTCAGGTGGTACGACAGGGCAGTTCTTCGTCGAATTCATCACTCAAGAACAAGGGGCAGCAGGCGGCGGTCAGTGGTACTACGTGCCAAATGCCTCTTCGTTAGGGGCCTGCAGGCTACTTCGTCATTGATTTACTCCCCGCGTACAAAGCTCTTGTGCAATAGCAATAAAACCTAATATGCTCGTAGAACAGCATTTAAATTAAGCAAAAACGCCATAAAAGTATATTTACGCAGCCTATTTCTTGGCCAAATAAATGGTTTGAGTGTACGCTCCGTTGGTCGCTACATCCCATGCCTCTAGGCGAACCCACGTGCGGTTGGTTAAGTTAACGGGAACGCGAAACAGTTGCTGACCAAATGCTGTCGTGGTAGTTAACTCCACCCGCTGGCGATAGACGCGCTGGCCATCCCCTGAAATAATTTCAGCAAAAGCCATAGGAAAAGTCCAATTTAAAGCGAATGACACTTCGGCCTTGGCTGGATTTGCGAGCGTGGTCGTTTCGCCGGAACTCTTCCCGTTTACCTTGAACTGAGGAATTAACACTTCTCCGGTGGAAGAAAAAAATTTTCCTTTTTCCATGGCATCTAGTACCGGGTGCCAACCTTGTTTAAAATCAGGCAACTCGGATAGTTGCAGGTAGTTTACGTTTAAGTGCGCATACATTTCGTTTTCAAAGGTGACCGTGAATAGATCGGCTTCGGAGATAACGGTCTTTTGCAAGCCCCAGTTATTCATATCGTCCAGTAGATCGAGGACCCTTTTTCCGAGTCTAGGCTGCGATAAATCTGCTGGAATAGCTTTCCAGGCGGCTCCCATAAAGCGGTCGGAGATGAAAAAGGCTTCGTCCTTGTATAAATCAGGGTAGCCAGTAGACCCTTTTGTTCGGGCGTGGGCCGTCCAGGCTAGGCCTTTTTCTGCTTGCAGCAGTTTTAACAGTTGGTTTTTATCACCCACATGATAGACTCGGCCGTACCGGGGATCTTCTTCTACAAACGGCTGCCCAGGTTCTTGCGCCATCACCCAATACACGGGCGTGGGAAATAACCCGAGCCAGTGGCCACCCAGAAATTCATTGGGTTCCTCCCCGGGCAGCAGCAAAAAGCTTTTATCTGAGGATTTGCGGCACAACTCGAAAAGCGCTGCCAGTTCGGACAGCCTTTGCGCATCCGGTCCTTTCGGATGCGCCGTGTAATGAAACTCCCCCAGATGAACAATATCCAAGCCGAGGCGCTTGAATACTTGCACGAACTCGGCCGTGTCAGGCTGGGGTTTGCCCGCTCGCATTACCTTCATTACGTATTCGTTATGAAAGTGGCTGGCCATCGTCTTATAGCCGGGTAGCTTAGCGTACGTATCGTTGTGGGTGTAGCGCTTGACGTTCGCCAACGAGGTTTTCGCCGAACCCTCCCCGATCAAGCAGTAGAAGTTCAGTTTCTGCTTGGTACCGGGGGGAGCGTTGAACCACGGTACAAAGCGGTTGTCGCCGTAAAGGTCTTGCCGAATGCCGAGGCCGTAACCCGGCAGCATATGGCGATAGTTGTTGCCATACCAGGTAAACTTCAGATTGAAAGCTTCATCGAGGGGATAGAAATACTGGTGGGGCGCTGGGAACACCGCTATACTTCCGTTCTGGGTTTCCCCGATAATTGTTCGGTACTTGACTGCCAGATTACGGCTGCTGTCGGTGGCTCCCGCCTTTAGGCTTTGAAGCTGATTATTGGTATCTGACCAGGCTAGGTTATTCCAAACAAGCTTTTGGCTTACCAGGCCCGCATCGTAAATGATAGCCGTGGAATCCACTGGGGTGGAAAGCACCGCGGCAATGTTGAGCAAGGCACTACCATGATATAATGTTATTTCCAAGGCCCCGCTGAAACTAGCGGCTTTCAAATCACCGATTCTTACCGTGGTCCGGCTGCCGATGCTGCTAACCGAGGTGTGCCGGTTGGTTAGGGTAACACGGTAGGACTTGAAGGGTTTTTTAGGAACTTTATCAAAGAAAATGTTCCAGCCGTTCTGGGAGATTAGGTCTCGCTTGCCAACCGTGAGCAGGAAGGCCGGATCCAGGTCAACTGCTATATTCCGGTACTTGCCGTCCCGACTGAGTTGTATGCACTTGAACAGGGGACGATTGGCAGCAAGATCAACTACTATCTTGCCTCGCTCGGTTCCCACAATGGGCCAGCTTACTTCCAGTTGATCGTTCTTAACGACCGTTGTAGCGCCGCCTGCCGCCCTAAACTCTTTTAAATCCACCATTTTCTGCGCGCGGAGCGAAGGCACTAACAAAAGCCACAGCAGGAGCAGGACACTTGATTTCACGGTTGACGAATGGCGGTAGCTTCTCAATGGGCGTCGGCAGATTAGAGGTAGCAGCGGATAAGGTAAGCCGTTCACACGTGCCTAACCTTAAGATATAGAATAAAATACATTCTCTGGGCTTGGCTCATTGAAGGTCGGGACTACACCGCCTTAACTAGCCTCTCGATGTAGAGGATGTAGAAATCACGCCTACCTATGCAGAAACAAGAAACAGTTATCAACGCCTGAAAAGTTGAGTTCAGCAACTAGATGCCAACAGGGTTCCTACGGAGACGTTATTGCGCGTTCTTTCAGCCTCTATTTTATGCTCGTAGCCAAGAGCAGGAAATAACTCCTACACCAGGTGGCTTGCGAAGTGACGCAAAGCATTCGATAAGTCGGCGGCTACAAGCTTGTAAGGTAGTCGGGTTAGGCTGGACAGTTTAGGGTAATTAGTTGAAGTTGTTGATGAGTATAACTCAATAGCGGCGTCTACTGGTGAGAAGAGCACTTCGATCATAGGACGCCCTCCTATCTGAAACGCCGCGGTGGAGTCAGCGGCGGGGAGTAGGCGCAAGTCGTAGCCTAAATGAGCAGTGCGGGAGTGGCCCACGCCTCGGCAGGGTGCCAGCTACGTGCCTAGCTTAAGTCCTACCTTATACGTACCACCGGGCATGGGGCGTGGTTCGGTTGGGTGGGCTGGTGAGGTCACGGTTGAGCTGGTAGGCGGCACTAATGAGCGCCAGATGCGTGAAGGCCTGCGGGAAATTACCGAGTTGCTCACCTTGCGCGCCAAGTTGCTCGGAGTAGAGG